>DYOQ01000006.1:0-31338 GCA_020720455.1 Bdellovibrio sp. | reverse complement strand
TTGATTGAAATGGTCGGTCTCGTATTGTTTTGGAGATTTTTTTAATTAAATTAGATATCAGGTCGACAAGTATAATGCAAAGTGATGATTAATGATAAAGAGGAGAAAATGGAAGAGTTTCGAGAGCTCGAAGGTGACGTGACGCAAGTTTTTAAAGGTTTTAATTTTCGTTTTTTTATTTTCTTTGAGATGTTTATAATAATTCCAGTCGTTTTGTTTGCGTTTAAGATAATTTTAGATGGGATGCTTGATGTGCAAAATACTTTGTTTGTACTGAGCTATACAACAATAGTTTTGCTCATCATGAGACTTAGAAAGGTAATTGTAGGACAAAAGTTCGTTTTTTTTAAACACTTTTTTGAGCATACGATAAATGGGCGTACTACAAGAGTTGATTACAGTGATATCAACAGTCTTACTAAATTTCCAGGCAGAGGAAGTAGGCCAATTATTCTCTCAGTTAATTTTGGTAGTAGTGGCCATTTGACTATGTCTAGAATTGAGAAACTAAATGTTCTATATGAAGCATTAATAGGTAAGATCGATAAAGTTAAGAATGTACCAAGCGTTGGACAAAGAAAAAAAAAGATAGTTATTGGCATAGTGGTTTCTGCTGTGACAACAGTTCTTACTCTTTTGGTTTCATACAGTTCACTAGTGGTTAATAGTTATTTTTTATCTGTGGTGGCCTTAATTGTTATTGGTGTTTTGTATTATGTTATCAATAGATTATATGGGCTTGGAACAGAGACGATTCCATATGTTATTGGTCTCCTACCTGTTGTTTTTTATAATCCATATAACCAATTTGTATTTAATAAATGTAAACAACATTTTTCAGAACAGTGTTATGAGGCAGTAGAGAGATCATTTGTTGGAAGCTCTTTGAATGATAGGTGGGCCAGCGATGATGTTGGAATGTTACGAGAGGAAAAAGATATTTTAAGTGTGCTTAAGGCCGGGTGTAAAACAGGCCATCGGAAGAGCTGTTACTATGTTGCAGTTGCGTATAGTAATAGTGGAGATGTCATGCCGGCATTAAAGTATGCTAATCAAGCTTGTGAGCTTAAACTTATTCAAGCTTGTCATTTAGTAGATAAACTACTTGTTGATCATGGAAGTAAATAGAGTAGAGATGTTTTCTGATAGTGTGTTGTATAGTTTCAATAATTCAGTCGAGACACTAGTGTATGCTTCGACAATCTCTTTGAAGTCGCTTGCTGATGGGACGCTTAAGCCTTTGATCAGTGAGGTTATATTGATTCCTTTTGTTTTTGTTAGAATAAAAGAGATAAATTCAAGGATTGATATTTCAGAGTAAATTTTAATAATTTCATTTTCGCCAGAATGTAATGTTAGATAAGACTCATCACCGTTCTTATATAACGTGGTATTCGATAGAGGTAACTCGCAACTAGGGGTGAGGAATTTTATATATACGTCTTCATTGTTTGGATAGATACTTTTTGTTTTTGTTCGTTTAAGCGCATCGACAACAACTGGGTTATTAAAATCAATGCTATGTTTTGTTAGCTCATAAATATTTTTATCAGTTTTACTCTCGAATTCTAGCAGAAATTGGTCAACCTTGATTTTAAGTTGAGTGAGAACGTTGATGATACATGATGTAGTACCAGCATCACCATCAATGTATTGCGAACTGATCATTTCCTTTACTAATCCACTGATAGTAATAGGTTTGGTGCTTTTAAACTTGTCGAAATTTTCAGATAGATTCATTAACTCGATTATTGGGCCACTAGTTAGCTCTTTTGTAACAATCAAAAAGCTAGGAACTAACAGTGATTTTAATTTTGATTTTAAGCCACTGTTTCCTCTGAGCGTAAGTTGGATAATTTGTACTCCAATCTCAGTGGAGAAAAACTCTCTAAATGCATTGATGCTTATAGATGGAACTTTTGGAGTAAGTCCAAAATATTTAAAGAAAGCATTACCATATTTATGCAAATAAGATTCATATGAAGATGCAGGGATTAAATTTAGTTTAACATCTGTTGAGGTACGGTAATCAACTATTGCTACATAATTAAACCTGTGGTGAGGACTGCTCTTTCCTCCAAGTAGTTGTGCTGCAAAACTATCGTTGTCGCTAACGATAGTTCCATTAAGATCCAGCTCTTCAATGATGAAAAAATTCTCAATAGGAATACAGTTGTTAGTGATGTTATTAAAAAAAGTTGGATGTGTAATCTTGTTTGGGTTCTCATCACTTGATGCATGAATAAGCATTCCGTCAACTACTGCATCTTGGTAGTATGACAATACAATGTTTGCATCAATTCTGTTTTGATAAATAGAGTATTCGTACCCTCTTGTATTGTTAATAAAATCGTTGAGTGCAGTAATAACTTTGGTGAAATTGCCAAATGTCGTTAGATTTCCACTTATTTTGAAACTATTGGTACTACTTTCGGCCACTACGTCTTTACTTATTAATCTTTGATCTTTGTTAAAAATGTAAATAAATGATGGCAGCTCACCTTTGCCTTTTAGTTCTGAAAGGTCTATTTGGGCCAAAAGATTTACTTCATCAAGTAGTTGCTTAACTCTTTTGTTTTGGCTTGGGACAAACATTTTTTGGTTGCTAAGTACAATTAGTGTTCCATCTGAAGCGAGTGGCATTAGTTCTCGATGGATACTTGCCATTAACAGGTGGTGAGGATTTTTTTTGGGAACTTTTGACATTGTGAAAACAATTTTATCATATAGCGCACTTGTCGCCTCAGGCGATGTATCGTCAAGAAATGTCATCTGTTGATGATGTTTTGAGTTAGTTACTTTTCTAGGGCCATCTTTCATGGCGTCGCATATAGATTTAACAGGGTCGGTGTTATTCCAAATAGCGCCAATCGCTAGAACGGTCATTAGGTGTAGCTCTTGGCAGACACGTGAAAACTTATCAATGTCAGAGTGATTTCCTGATTGTTGAGGAATTAATATATCATCGCTTCCGTTTTTAATTATGTTTTCTTGTGTTATCCAGTGAGCAAGTAGAATTGAATTTGTATAATCGCCAATAAATTTACAATTTTGTTTTTTTTCATAGTGCGAATGTGTATTCACCAATGACGTATCAATTTTATTAACTAACCAGTTAGAAAAATCTTTCATTAAAAAATTAGCAAAAAGACCAAATGTTTCGTGTGAGAGCGCATGTGAATAATCATTGGTTATAAAATCAAGTGATTTTGCTTTGGTATTGCTAGGAATATAAGTGAAAATTTTTGTTAGCTCTGTAGTTGTTATGGTGACAAGTTTTTCAGCAAGAATACTTAGGTGTTCATTAGTGGCAGGCCGATACCAACTATATCTATTAGGTTTAAACGTTTGAGATTTTAGCTCTGATTTGCCACCTTCTTTAAATATTCTATTCCAAAAGGTTGCGGGGTTTGCAAATGTTTCATCACTGATTGCTACTCCAAGAGCAGTTGCTAGTGCCTTTGTAAATCTCATCTTAAGAAAATAGATAACAACAGTTCTGAAGCAGAACTGTTGTTGAAACTCATTTAACTCTTGTCGATATGTTGATTTTTCATCTTTTAGATGTGACCAGAATTCTTCATTATCACTTATGTGTTCAAAGCACAGTGTGTTGCCGTGAGCGTACTCAATAAACTCTTCAAATATTGCTTGCTTTAATGATTTGGTAACAGAGCTAAGTTTTGCTAGTTGTTTAAGAGCGTCATCTTGTAGCGTTGCGAGTGAGTTTTTGATGATGATTGCGTCTTTAGAGAGGAGGCCATCACCTTTCCATCCCGTAACGAGATGTTTTTTTAAAAATAGCTCTTGTTCAGAATGAGAAATATCGATAGGAATAGAGGGCAGCCAATTTGGTAGAGTAGTTCCACCTTGTTTGGTTCCATCCGTAGTAGTGGTATGCTTTTGAGACAACCATTTTGTTGCCCAAGCTGACTTTTGGTTCACGCTTTTCCCTAAACTATAAAAAACAAGATCCAAATTATTACCTAATAATTGTGTCGTTGTCACTTAAATTTCAATATGTTGTAACTACCATTATTTTGTTTTGGCGCACATCGTGATAACGTCATGTAATAATATTCTAAAGATCGGCCAACTTCCTCCGATTAGATGTGTAGACTACGGTTTTGGGAGGGGAGTGTGAGTGAAGAAAATGGTGACTTGACTGGGTTCGATGACGCTGAGCTAGAGGATATAATGAATGAGATTGAAAGTCTCGAGAGCGATTTTTCTGGTGAGGATACCGAACAACCATCTGGCCCGCAACTTGGTAGTGATGGAGATAGTGCCCTTGAAGAGATAGAGGATGCAATTGCAGAATCTGGGACGTGCTGCGCAAGTGTACCGGTTGAGTCGATTAGGCCGGATCTGCTAGTGAATAGCTTTGCTAAAGCAGAAAAGACGGAGTTGCAAAGAACCATTGAGATGGAGATTGCAAATATTGCTCCCTTTGTTGCATCTCAAAAAATTAATGCTGCTTCTGCGTCACATTCTAAAATGTCATTTTCTGTCGAAGGAGAGATGAGTCTTAAACTTAATTTTATTATAAATGGAGAGAAGATTGATCTTCATGTTGATGCAAATGAAGGGTTCGTCATAGAGCTAGCAAGTGGAGCTAGGTTTATAGTTCCAATTGGATCATCAATTAAGAAAGCTGCCTAATCTGTTATGTCAGTAAAAATTCTTGGTGGAATAGCTAAAGGGACAATAATAGATGTCCCAAGTGAAGATGGTGTTAGACCGACTTCTGTTCTGCTTAAAAAAAAACCGTTTGATTCATTTCAGCAGTATAATGATTCTCTTTTTGTTGACCTTTGTGCTGGAAGTGGTGCAGTAGGTCTTGAAGCTCTCTCAAGAGGTGCCCGAAAAGTTATTTTAGTTGAAAAAAACAAAAAATTTATTGGAGTGATTAGAAAAAATAGCGATAGGGCCATCGCACGTTTTATTAGTGCAGGTGAATTAGCTCCTGCTGTCGAATTTGTTAATAGTGACATTATTTCTTGGTTAGCTCATTTTAAAAGTGATTATTTATTATCGGAAGAGCGAGATAACGTCACAGTTTTTTTTGACCCACCTTACCAGCAGCATGATCTATATAAAAATGTGTTAGAGTTTTTTTTGCTCGGTGGATGGTTTAAGGGCCTTTTTTGGGTAGAGAGTGATAGTAAAAAAGGGCCATCTGAAATTTTTTGGAAGGGATTCTCAATTGAACCTGATAAGGTTTTTTCGCAAGGAGATAGTTGTATTTTCTGTTATAACATGGGATAAACTAATTATTATTGGAGAAAACAATGGTCTCAAAAAAAATAGGCATTTATGCCGGTTCTTTTGATATTTATACTAATGGACATGCTCATATTTTAAAAAGGGCCCTCTCTCTTTTTGATGAGGTGATAATTCTTGTTGCTAGTTCTCCTGTCAAAAAAAACATGTTTTCAAGCGAAGAGAGAGTCCAGATGTTAGAAAAGCTATATGCTGGAGTTGATAGGGTAAAAATTGATAGTTGGAGCGGACTTATTGTCGACTATGCATCAAAGCATAAGATCAATTTTTTAATTAGGGGGCTTCGTCCAACTGGTGATTTTGAAAATGAGTTTCAAATGGCATCAATGAACAGTAAGTTATATAATGACATTGAAACAGTATTTTTAATGACTGGAGGAAAGCACTATTTTATCTCATCATCTCTTGTGAAGGAGGTGTGGGGACATAATGGTGATGTTTCTCAGTTTGTTCCCAAATCTATATTAGAAGACTTAAGCAGGATTAAGGGTAGTAAATAGCGTATGAGTATTCGAGTAAATGAGATATCCGATAGTGTGACTTTGCGGTTAAATGATCAAGCTGTGAAAATGGCAGAGGAAGGAAAAACTGTCTATAATTTGACTACTGGCCAGCTTGCATCTAAACCAGATTTTGATTTCATTGATAGCATAAAGAGTGAACTTAATTTTTTAAAGAGCTATCAATATAGTCCGGTAGCTGGGTTTGTCGATCTTAGAGAGAAATTGATCTCGTATATTTTTGAAAATAGACACGTCGCTAAAGAACATTTTGCGAATCTTGATTGCGTTATTAGCAGTGGTGGCAAACATAATCTGTTTCATGTGTTGCTAACGTTGGTTGATCCAGGAGATGAGGTAATCGTTATCTCCCCATTTTGGATTTCATATCCGGAAATGATTAAGCTTTGTGGCGGGAAAGCAGTTTATGTGGATACTCGTTCTTTTGATGCATTTACTCCATCACTCGAAGCTATTAAAAAGAGTATTACACCAAAGACTAAAGCAATTATTATTAACAGTCCTAATAATCCAGCAGGCATTCATTATAGTGACGAATGGATGAAAGGGTTTGCGGAACTAATGATCCAGAATGAGAATGTAACAATGATTAGTGATGAAATATATTTTGAGCTGAGTTATTTTGATCCAGCTCCTACTTATTTTTATAACCATAGGCCAGAACTGTTATCTAGAACAGTTATAGCTAGCGGTATTTCGAAATGTTTAGCGTCGACAGGCTTAAGAATCGGTTACTGTATTGCTCCAAAAAAAATGTGCTCGGCCATCTCTAAGCTACAATCTCATACGGCAAGCGGTGCAAGCAGTTTGATTCAACGAGCATTAGCTAGTTATGAGTTTAAACTGATACCAGATTATCTTCGGCCGATTAAAAACCAATTAAGAGTAAATGCTGGAATAGTGCGCGAGGTTTTAAGAAGTAGAGATGTGGCAAGATGTTGGTATCAGCCCCTCTCTGCATTTTATTTTATGCTAGATTTGTCCCTCACCCCAGTTTTTGATAAATACGTCGAAAATAAGCAAGATCATAACGATTACTCGATGAAGATTTGTGAAGATATTCTAAACAAGTGTGGAGTCGCCTTGGTTCCAGGTACTGCCTTTGGGTTCCCTAACTCGGCAAGAATTAGCATGGTCCTTGAAAAGACCCCGTTCCAGATTGCGATGGAAAAAGTCGCAGATTTTTTGATTTCTTAACAATTTGGCAGTATAATGAAATAGTCCATTTGTTGTATAATTTGCTCGGAATTATACAATATGATGCTAAACAACTATCATGGAGGATGAGTTGAAAAAGACTTTTGTTCTGGACACCAACGTCCTGCTTTATGATCCAATGGCACCATTTAAATTTGATGATAACGACGTATTAATTCCGTTAATTGTTTTAGAGGAATTGGATAGGTTTAAAAAAGATCAACATGAGAATGGTAGAAATGCTCGGTACTTTTCCAGAGTAGTTGATGACTTAAGAAAAAAAGGCTCATTAGCAAAAGGGGTCAGACTAGAAAACGGTGGAAGTTTAACAATCAGTATAGATAAAATGCCGAAGGATAAAGATCGGCTTGCAATCGATTTGACAGTTAACGATAATCTTATTCTTGCAAATGCTATGTTTCACAAGGAAGAAGGAAAGAATGTCATCTTAGTTAGTAAGGACATTAATCTAAGAGTTAAGGCAGATGCTGTTGGAGTTGCAGCTGAAGATTACGATACCAAAGAGATAAAATTTGATGAGATGTATACTGGTTATCGTTTGTACGAGGTGCCGCTTCTTAAATTGCAAGAGTTTGAAAGAGAGAGATTTCTTTCGATCGATGATAGATCTGTTCGGCCTAATGAGTATTTAATTGTATGCGAAGAGGGTAATGAGAGTCATCGTTCTCTTGGCCGCTACTCTTTTGAAAAAAAAGGGATTGTGCCATTGATTAGAATTAGAGAGGGTGTTTGGGGAATTCATCCCAAAAATGTGGAACAACAGTTCGCGCTTGATGCGCTACTAAATGAAGATATTAAGCTGGTGACACTTGTTGGTAAGGCAGGAACAGGAAAAACATTGATGGCAATAGCTGCCGGACTTGAGTTGACAATTGCAAAAGATAAATACGCAAGAATGTTAGTTTCAAGGCCTATTCAACCAATGGGTAGAGATCTCGGTTATTTGCCTGGTGATATTGCAGATAAGCTTGGGCCATGGATGCAGCCAATTTTTGATAATATGGATTTTCTTTTTACTCATCAAAGAGGTCAAGATCTCTCTTCTTCTTGGGAAGATTTAATTAATCAGGGACTTCTCCATGTTGAACCTTTAACTTACATAAGAGGTAGGTCGATACCATCACAGTACATGATAATTGATGAGGCACAAAACCTAAGCCCACATGAAGTTAAAACCATTATTACGAGGGCCGGAGAGGGTACCAAAATTGTTTTAACTGGGGATTGCCAGCAGATCGATAGCCCATACTTAGACTCTATTAACAATGGTCTTACTTATTGTGTGGAAAAATTAAAAGGCGAACCGATTGTGGGCCATACAACCCTTAGAGTTGGTGAGCGGTCGTTGCTTTCTGAGGTTGCGACGAAGTTGTTATAGTTATGAATAGATTAAGACGGATGTACCTTCGAGCTCCATTAAAAGATAAAGTGATTTATGTTGATAATGGAGTTGTTCTTGCTGCAAATATTATTAATATTTCAGAGGGAGGATTGCTCGTCAACAATATGCCAAGATATCCGATGTCTAGTGTGGTTCCATTTATGATTGCACTTCCTCGAGTGGTAGAAATTTCTCAGCTAAGTGATGAGGAGATTCTATATGCTGAAACTATTACATCTGGAGTTGATGTAGTTAGAGCAAGCGGGAGAATGGTTAGAGGTGAAGACGTCGTTGATGAGCTGGAGATGGTTTTTCGGTGCGCAGGTATTGAGTTTGTAGATTTGGAGCAAGAAACAGTTTCTGCCATTGAAAACTATGTGAAAATCACTGCCCGTAATTTTGCCTATGCCCTTAGAAGTTTTAATGAGGAGATTGGAAATGGAAGTAATCCGGATGGTATCAATATGGTTAGAAAAATATCTGCGCTGCTTGGTTATAATCCTAATCAAAAAATAGCAGTTCTTCGAAACTTAATTTCCAAAGATTATCTAGGTCTTGAAAATCTTTAGATGTATTAGATTTCTAGAGTGGCCACTCTTTTCTCAATGGCGTTTCGGATGGATTTAAGTGATTTTGACATTTCGCAAGAATCTTGCATTAACCGATCTTGAATCTCTTTGAGAAACAGTTTAGAAATGGTGATTATTTCTTTATTTAGTGGTTTTTCTGTAATCTCTTTTTTTATAAGAGATGATTCAGATACTAACTGGTTAAAACTCAGTACGCTTAAATAATCCGCCATCTCTTTATTTTTTGTTTTTTCTTTTAATCTGTGCAACCACTCATCCATCTTTAACAGATTAGTCGCATCGAAGCTTTGCATTATTCTTACCCTTGTTACGTTCTTCTCTCTTGTGACACTATTTTCCATTTGTGATGGTTTGGCAATTAGAGTGAAAATTTTATAATAGATTGAGTCTTGTCAAGATTAGGAGAATAACTGATACTCATCAGACGTCAGTCACAATAATCCAGCAGTTGGAGAGTAGTTTGTATGGATCAGTTGCATTCAAATATTGATATTAACAGTGAGATCTATAAAAATAACCGAGAATTTCATCTAAAACTTCGTGATGAATTAATAAAAAAGGTTGAGTCGGTTAGAAGTGGTGGTGGTGAAAAGTATGTAGAGAGACACCATGAGCGTGGAAAATTCTTACCAAGAGAGAGAATCGGTAGGATTTTAGATGAAGGATCCCCTTTTTTGGAGCTAAGTTCACTCTCTGCTGACGGTATGTACGGCGGTGATGTACCATCGGCCGGAATCGTTTGTGGGATAGGGAGAGTGCATGGCGTCGAGTGTATGTTTGTTGCAAATGACGCAACGGTCAAAGGTGGAACCTATTTCCCAATTACAGTAAAGAAACACCTAAGGGCCCAAGAGATTGCTAAAGAGAATAGGCTTCCTTGTATATATCTTGTCGATTCAGGGGGAGCTTTTTTACCGATGCAGGATGAAGTTTTCCCAGATAAGGAACATTTTGGCCGAATTTTTTATAATCAGGCGACAATGTCATCAATGGGTATTCCACAGATTGCAGTAGTGCTAGGTTCGTGTACAGCTGGTGGGGCATACGTTCCTGCAATGGCCGATGAATCGGTCATTGTAAAAGGTAATGGGACGATTTTTTTGGCAGGGCCACCGTTAGTAAAAGCTGCAACAGGTGAAGAGGTAAGCGCAGAAAAACTTGGCGGAGCTGATATTCACACGAGAGAGAGTGGAGTGGCGGATCATTATGCTCATGATGAGGAGGAAGCGTTAGTTATTACTAGAAATATTATTGAAAATTTGAATTATAAATCAGAAGGCGAGATCTTAGGGCAAAAAAGAAATGAACCTGTTGTGCCGCCAGAGTATAGTGTTGAAGAGATTTATGGAATTGTTTCAAAAGATACAAAGATTCCGTTTGATATTAGAGAAGTGATCGCTAGAATCGTTGATGGGAGCGAGTTTCATGAGTTCAAAGAGAGATATGGAACTACTCTTGTTTGTGGGTTTGCAAGAATTCATGGGATGAAAGTGGGAATTGTGGCCAATAATGGGATTCTGTTTTCTGAGAGCGCAGTTAAGGGTGCCCATTTTATAGAGCTGTGTGGGCAGAGAAAAACCCCTCTCGTTTTTTTGCAAAATATAACAGGATTTATGGTTGGAAAGAAATATGAGAGTGAAGGGATTGCAAAGCATGGTGCTAAAATGGTTACGGCAGTTTCAACTGTCTCCGTTCCAAAATTTACAGTGATTCTTGGTGGATCATTTGGTGCTGGAAATTATGGGATGTGCGGTAGAGCGTACAGTCCTCGCTTTCTGTGGATGTGGCCAAATGCTAGGATCTCTGTCATGGGAGGAGAGCAGGCAGCAGGTGTCTTGACTACGGTTAAGCAAGACGGTTTAGAGAAATCTGGAAAACCTATAATGAATCTTGATGAAGTAAGAGAGTTTGAACGGCCAATTTTAGAAAAATATGAAAGAGAAGGCTCTGCCTATTATAGCACAGCAAGATTGTGGGATGACGGTGTAATCGATCCGTCTCACACAAGAGATGTTTTAGGTTTAGCAATTAGTGCTTCTTTAAATGCTAAAATTAATGAGAGTAAATTTGGTGTTTTTAGAATGTAGGATTTTATGAGCGAAGAGATGTTAAAAATAGATAGAAACGAAAACGGGGTAGTGACTGTTACCTTAAATCGTCCAGAAATCCATAATGCGTTTAATGATGATTTAATTGCAAGGTTGTCTAAAACGTTTATAGAAATTGGAAATGATGAAACAGCAAGGCTTGTAATTTTAACTGGCGCTGGTGCCTCTTTTTGTGCTGGAGCTGATTTAAATTGGATGAAGGCGATGGTCAAATATTCTCAAGACGAGAATTATAAAGATAGTTTAAAGTTGGCGAATCTGTTTCAAACAATTAACAGTTTTACAAAACCGGTTATTGGAAAAATTAATGGATCTGCACTTGGTGGAGGTGCTGGACTTGTAGCTGTTTGCGATTATTGTCTTGCAGTCGACACTGCAAAATTTGGTTTTACTGAGGTTAGACTTGGACTCGTTCCTGCGGTTATCTCTCCATATGTAATCGCAAAAATTGGAGAGAGTGCGGCCAGAGCAACGTTTTTATCTGGTGAGATGTTTAACGCTTTTTATGCAAAAGATATTGGGCTTGTTCATGAAGTTGTGAGTACTCATGAGTTGGACAGTTGCTGTGAAAAAGTAGTGACTAGTTTTTTAAAAGCTGGTCCGAAGGCAGCAGTTACTGCGAAAAGGCTTATTAAAGATGTTTTTGGCCTAGTTAATCGGCCTGATGATTTAAAAGATTATACGTGTAGAGTGATTGCTGGTGCAAGAATTAGTGAAGAGGGACAAGAGGGTATGGGTGCTTTATTAAATAAAAGTAAGCCTTCTTGGAGTTGCAAATAATGGGAAAAGTTATGTCAGACATTAAAAGAGTGTTAATGGCCAATAGAGGAGAGATCGTATTAAGAGTGATCAATACCTGCAATTTAATGAACATTGAAACAGTTACTATCTATTGCGAAAACGAGTTAGGGCTTCCTCACACAATGGTTGGAACACGCTCTGTTTGCTTGGGTGTAGGCACGCTTCATGAGACGTATTTGAACATAGATAGAATTATTGCAATAGCTAAAGAGACTAAGTGTGATGCGATTCATCCAGGATACGGTTTTCTTTCTGAGAATGAAAAATTTGCAACAAAAGTGAGACAAGAAGGATTAATCTTTATAGGGCCTAGTGCGGAGTCTATTCGGCTAATGGGTGATAAGATTGGAAGTAAAATATTAATAGAAAAAATTGGTGTTCCGTCAATTCCTGGTTATCATGGCAGCAATCAAGCTCCAGAGTTTTTAAGAGCAAAGGCCACAGAGATCGGTTACCCAGTTCTTATTAAAGCAACCGCTGGTGGTGGTGGTAAAGGGATGAGAGTTGTTGAGAGTGATGAGTTATTTATAACATCACTTGAAGCTGCTAAAAGAGAGGCAAAAAATGCTTTTGGAAATGATATTGTTTTAATTGAAAAATATATAACAGGCCCACGGCATATTGAAGTTCAAATGATGTCAGATAGACATGGTAACCACCTACATTTTTTTGAACGAGAGTGTTCAATTCAAAGAAGACATCAAAAAATTGTAGAGGAAACCCCATCTGTTGCGCTAGATGCAAGACTTCGAAGCGAGATTACTTTAGCAGCACAAAAGATTACAAGTTACATAAACTATGAGGGAGCAGGTACGATTGAGTTTATTCTAGATGAGAATGGAAAATTCTATTTTCTAGAGATGAATACTAGGCTTCAAGTTGAGCATCCAGTAACTGAGATGGTTTGTGGTGTTGATCTAGTAAGAATGCAAATTGACGTGGCATCAGGAAAGAAGCTTACGATTAAGCAGTCTGAGATTGTTCAAAGGGGCCATGCTATTGAGGTTAGAATGTATGCGGAAGATCCGGATAACGGTTTTTTGCCTCAAGTTGGGAAAATTCTTAAGATAGGAATTCCTACGATAAATGGTGTTCGTCTTGATTCTGGATATCAGGATGGAAATGAGATAACGATCAGTTACGATCCGATGTTAGCAAAACTTATTGCACACGGAGAGACTAGAGAGATTGCGACAAAAAAATTATCAGACTCATTAGATGAGGTAGTTTTTTTAGGTGTAAAAACAAACCGTTCATATTTAAAAAGAGTTTTGAAATCACTTAGCTTTGCGGTCGGAAATACGTTGACCCATTTTGTTGAGACATTCAAAAATGAGTTGCAACCGATTGATGCAAATGATGACGAGATTGCATTGGCAATCGCAGCGTACTTATTTGGTGAGAGTAATACTACCAGTGAAGACGAAAGTAGAAGTATTACTAATTATAATATTTGGAATAGTATTGGAGAGTTTAGGAATCTATAATTATGAAAAAGAAATTTTCAATAAATGGAGAAGAGTTTGTGGTTGATATAATGGCAAAAACAGGTGATCAAGCGATGTTTGTGTTCAACGGTGTTGAATACCATTTTCATAACGTCGGCAACAATAAAGGTAAAATAGTAATAATGAGAAATGGGATTAATTCAAAAGTTCCTATTGCGTATACGTCAAAAGCAGCAGCGTTCGTTGCTTTTTCACAGCACGACTTTAAAGTAGAGACAACGACTACGTCTAGAGCAAAAAAATCTACAGAAGAGTTAGCAGGACACATGGTCTCTCCAATGCCAGGTAAAATCTTAAAAGTTATGTCGAAAGTAGGTGATAATGTTAAAAAAGGTGACTCTATTCTTGTTATGGAAGCGATGAAGATGGAGCACACGATAAAAGCAAGCTGTAACGGAAAAATTGAATCAATCCTTTGTGGTGAAGGGGAACAGGTTCCTGGTGGACAAGAACTTGTTGTTATCAAAGAAGAGGCGTAACTAGTGTTAGAAAATATTCCCTCAAAAATTAAGATTGTTGAAGTTGGCCCAAGAGATGGCCTTCAGAATGAAAAGAAAATTTTGACAACCGATCAAAAATTTCAGTTTATCATGGGCCTTATCGATTCAGGAATAACCAGTATTGAGGTCTCAAGTTTTGTGAGGGCACCCAAAATTCCCCAGTTAGTAGATGCACCAGAACTGTTCAAAATGTTAAACGAAGCAAAAATTGATAGGAGGAAAATCAAATTTTCAGCACTAGTTCCAAATCTTAAAGGACTTGAAGTAGCAAAAGGGGCAAACGTTGATGAGATAGCAGTGTTTACTGCGACTAGTGATGAGTTTAATAAAAAAAATATTAACGCTTCAGTTGATGAATCATTGGGGCGCATTTTACCTGTTTGCAAAGAAGCAATTAATTGTGGAATAAAAGTTCGAGGGTATATTTCGACTGCCTTTGGTTGTCCTTACGGAGGAGATAGTTCGACTGAAACACTACTTAAACTGTGTGATCAATTGGTAAAAATTGGTGTGTCGGAGATTAGCGTCGGAGATACTATTGGCATGGCGAGTCCACTAATAGTTAAAAAACATATTCGTAATTTAAAAAAACATTTTGATTTAAAAACTATAGCGATGCATTTTCATGATACCAACAATATGGCGCTAGTAAATGTTATGGCAGCTCTCGATGAAGGGATTACTATTTTTGACTCATCTGCTGGAGGGTTAGGAGGTTGTCCATATGCTAAAGGGGCCTCTGGAAATGTTGCAACTGAGCAATTAGTTTTTTTCTTTGAACAAATAGGAATTAAAACTGGCGTTAATTTAACAAAGTTAAAAATTGTTGCGGAGAGTGTAAAATCAATTTTATCTGCTTGAGTTGCCAGCTAGTTCCTTGTCAGTTTCAATATATGTTTTGCAAAATAAATTAATCGGCTTAGCTATACCTTCTCCATACGGACAGTGCTCAATATCTTTTATGATATTTGTCTCAAATAGGATAACCGAGTTTAGCTTTTGCAAATAAGCAAGTGGGGATATATCCCTGACTCTACTATTAAACAGAAGTGATAGAGATTCTAAATTAAGAAGTTCATTTATTTCAGAAATATCAGAAATGAGGTTGTATGAGAGATCAACATCTACTAGTGATCTTAAAAAAGATATCCCCGTTATAGATGATAGATCAGACTCTCTTAGGTTTAAACTTTTAAGCTGACTCATTGTGATTAGTGGAACAATATTTTGAAGAGTGGAAAAATCATTATTTGATAAATCTAATATTTCTATATTTTCTAAAGGTTCTAATTGATCAATTTTAGTAAAATTATTTCCAGCAAGATAGAGTTCTTTTAGATGAGTGAAACAACTTAGCGGGGTTAAATCTGAGATTTCTTGAAAGCTTAGATCTAACATCTCAGATTTTAATATCAGACTATTTGCTTCGTCACATGACTTTGCGTTTAATGCTAGTAACATATTTTCAATAGTTCTTTTAATCGGCAGACTGGTGTTAGATGAGTTACAAAGTTCTAAGAAACATTCACTGTGAGAGGTTGTTGCTAGTAGAAGGAATAGAGTGAGTATTGTTATTTTTGTTTTCATATAACTATCTTATATTGATTATAAAAAAAATTCCAACCGGTACACGCAAATCGTAACGTATCATTCTGATATTGTCAGGTATATCGGCAGACTTTTCCTCTTTTTATATTTAAGTTGTTGTTTTAAGGCCATGAGTCGATGAGTTGGTATGACGACCAAATTTATACTCATAGCTTGCGCTTTTGTCACATTTAAAATTTATGGTGCGGTTAATAGCTGTGATATCTACATTCACGGAATTGGAAATGAGGCCATATATGATAACAAGGCCCGTGTTGTTAAGTGGAATAGTCACCAAGAGATTGAAGACGGCGCGTTTGAGCTTGCTGAAAAAACTTTAGAACAGATAAATTTCTGTGAAGATGGATGGCCAGTGATGCTCCATGCACATAACTACGGTGCTGAAACCCTTTTTTATATTCTTGGCCAAGGAAAAAGATTTGAAAAGTTTTTCCCTGATCATGTTTTCGTAAGGCTGTATAAAAAAACTATTGCAGTGTATAGTTATGCTGGTTCTTTTAGCGGAACTCCTCTTATGGATCTAATCTGCTCTAATGGCACTTACCCAGAGATAAGTGAGATTCTTGGTGAGAAGTGTGTTTTGTCGATGTCGACATCATCTCTTCATCATCCATCAAACGTGGTGTTCGATCCTGGGGTGCCATTTTATCTGATTTACTCTACAAAATCAGATTCATTATTTGGTGAAGCACTCTCTAATTATAGATTCAGTGAGAAGTTAGACGGCAGAGTAAATCTAAATGATGGAATAGTTATGCTTAGTTCTAGTAAGGCGTGTAGAAATGTTTTGGATATGTATGATAATAATAACTGTGAAAAAATTCATCAATTATTCATTGATTATAGAAGCGTTAAAGATAAGGGCCATTATCAATTGGCAAAAGGAGACCGTAATGGTTTCTAAATATTATAAAATTTTTGCGGTCGGTGGAGCAGTTATGTTGATCATAACGATATCGCTTAAACATCAAGATACTTCAGTGCCAACATCTAAATCGTTGGCCACATCTAAATTATTTCAAAAAGAGAGCGATAGAAAATTTAGCGATAGAGTAGTGACAACAGTTGGTGATGTTGAAAATAGCGATGGTGCTAGTTTGACAGAAAAAAATAAAATTGGAAAATGTGAAGTTAAAATTGTTGGAATTGATGAAACAGATAAAAAATCCAAAAAGAAGAAAGATACTAAAAAGAAAAAAGCTGTTAAAGCTGTTAAAGCTGTTGAGCAAACAGAAGAAGAGACAGCTTTCGATGATCTTGAGTTTGACAATGAGGATGTTGCATTATTACCGTCTTACGGTGGCATCCTTCATGATTATAAAAAAATGGCAAAGGAAGCGACAGGTGCTAAAACTAACAGTGATCCATTAGCTAAAAACAACTCTCTCCGTAACGATAGGCCAATCGTTGCCAAAGAGAGCGGTTACGGTATGAAGTTTATAAAAAATTTATCTGAAATATTTGTTGGTGAACAGACGAAGCTTACTTATAGTCTAGAGATAATGAAGGATAATAAAAGAGTTGTAGCAGACGCTATTGTTGCAGAAGTTTATAATCCATCTGGTGTTAAAGAACGAGTGCTACAATTTGATCGAGATGAAAATAAGATTTATAGTTCCGTTTATGATGTGAGTGGTTCAGCAGACACGGAGTTTGGCCGCTATCTTGTTAAACTTAGTGTCGATGTCGGAAATGTGACGATAGATAAAATCGATACTTTTTCTTTGGATATAAGACTAGCAAAATTTCAAAACAGTGTTAAAGCGAGCATTACTGCAGATGCTGATTTGCAACTAAGGCCAAAATTTAAAGTTTATCGTTATGGTAATTATCTTGTCCAAGCATCACTATATGATAGTGCAGGTACTTTTATTGCGTATCAAGAGGTAGTTGCAAAAATGGATGCTAGAAATAGTTCCCCAAACATTGTTTATCCAGGAAAAATTTTTCATGATAATAAGATCGATGGGCCATACGTTTTAAAGAACTTATCAATTAGTTATGTTGATTCTAATCTGAAAATTACTAGACAAGAGCAGGTGAAACCACTTTTTAAGACGGAAAAATATAGTTGGAATGAGTTTCGTTCAAGTGCGGTTTCAAATGAAGTTATTAGCAATAAGATAGAGCAGTTTAAGCAGTTTTTATCACAGTTGTAGATCAGAGTCATTATAACGCATATTTTTTATCTTCGATCTCTTTTAATCTTCTCTTATGATCTTCCATAATTGTATTCATTGGATTTGGGGTTACAAACTTTTCTAGATCGTCACGAATTTCATGAATGGCAAAACTATCTTTTGCTTTCTCTTGTTCAGTACTGATTTTAATTTCTCCAAGGTAATGGTTTCGAGATAAAACTTGAACAATGTTTGTATTCCCTACAGTAATTGGAGTTTGGGTAAATTTTTGATCGTGAGCGCCTATTATCCAATCAATCATTGGAAACTGCTCTGCATATATTACGTCGTTACCATGGCCGGAATGAGATAGTAGAATTAGTCGGTGCTTGCTATCGTTTTGGTCATACCCATTCTTTTTTAACTCATCAATCATTGATGATATTGAGGTTTTGGGGTCGAGAAAAAGGTTTTGATATTGAACCGGAAAATTTGTTGGATCTGCTATAGCGATGACAAAAATTGAAGCGTCATTGGCCTTAAAGGACCTCCACTTTTCATGTTTTATTAGCTTGCTTTGTAAGTTGCTAATTAAAAATTTATATTTAGATTTATTTGAAAGCTCACCAAGATACTCTTCTCCATTAGCGAAATCTTGATCCCCTGGGAGTAAGAAATTTAAGCCGATTAGTTCGAATGCTTCGTGAATAGCTTTTGCTTTTTCAACTTGCGTATCCATAATTATTTTAGGCAAATTTGATGATGAAAATAGCGCATCACCAGTATCGACGTAGATGTATGAGTTGTTCAGCTCAATTTTTTTAAACATTCCGTAGGCCTGAGAAAAACCGCCTAGAGGAAAACTACTGCAACCGCAAGAGTATGTTTCCCCATTTATGTTATGTGAGAACATGATTGAAAGAGTTCCGCTTGGAGAGACTTTCAGCTCTTGATGATAGGTAATATTTTTTGAACATGAAATTGAAACAAATATCGCTAGTATAATAAAAATTTTGTTCATCTCTTTTAACCTATTTTAATTTTTTTAAATCTGCTTGAGCACTTTTTGCAGAATCAGTTTTTGGATATTGTTCAATGATCATATTATAAGTCTGCTTGGCCTCATTTTCCTGGCTTGTTTTCTGGAATGACCGAGCAAGAAATAGTAGCCCATTAGCGTTGTATGATACTTTTGGAAATTGTGTTATTAGCTTACTGAAATATGTTTTGGCGTTCTCAAATTTCCCGTCGCTATAAGCAATCATTCCAAGATTGTGGTACACTCTGGCCAGTCTTTTTCCAGTAACTGATTTATCACTAAGTAGTGCTAGAAGTGCTGGGCCAGCTTTTGCGTACTGTTTGTTTTTATAATCATTCATTGCTTTGTCATAAGGGGATAAGCTGTTATCAGTAGCAGTTTTGTTTAGAGAGCTTAATGAGCTAAGGACTTTGGAGAGATATTCTTTCTGTTCACTAACTACATTTTGAAGAGTAGCGATCTCTCTTGATTGTTCATCTATTTGAGTTTTTAGGATGTCTAATTGGCCTTGAAACTCTTTTGTTTTGTTACCTTGATCAACACTAATTTGGTGCCCTCTCTCTTCGACTTCACCTGTTAGCATTCCAAGGCGTTGCTTTATATCGTGGAGTTGTAAAGTTGTGTCGGATGATAGGCGCTGATTTTGCACCATCTGAATTGACAAACTTTTGATCATCTGGTCTCGTTTAATGTCTGCTTCTGTCGTACATCCTGAAATTAGGAGTGTCGCTAAGAATAGACACAGGCAAATAATGTTATTGATTTTATCTTTCGATAGCTTGCTTTTGTTCTGCAACATGTTCGGCCCTTTCAGAAAATTTCTGAGAAAGTATAGCGTATTGTTTTGCCTTGTTGAAATATTTTCTTTTGTACGATGATTTTGCTTTTAAGTAGTAGTACTCAGCTTTTCTGTATAAATTAGCTGCTTTTTTGTCTGCCTTTGCTCTCTTTGCTGCTTTAAATGCGGTAGCGGCCAGAGTCATCTCAAGCTTTGGACGTGTAGTCGCTATTCCACACGCCCAAAGATTTATTAACATTATCAAACAAAGGCATAATCTCATCTAAACTATTTTGCAGTTATTACGAAGTTTCCTCTTCTGTTTTGGCCCCATGAACTTTCGTCATGTCCAAAAGCAACAGGTCTCTCTTTTCCGTATGACGCTGTCTCGATTCTTTTTGCTTCGATACCGTTTGTTTTTAGGTAATTTTTAATTGCCTTAGCTCTGCTCTCGCCAAGTGCTAGGTTGTACTGAGCTCCACCTCTTTCATCGCAGTGGCCTTCAACTCTAACTTGAATAGCTGCGTTCTCTTTAAGATAAGTTACGGCAGCATCAAGAGTTGCTGTAATGTTCCCACTTAGCTTGTATGAGTTGTAATCAAAATAGATGGTCTTAATTGGTAGTTTTCCAGAATCGGAATCATCATTGATACCAAAATCGCTTGCCTGTGCTTGTTCTGGTGCGTTTGCAAAAGCATCGCTTTCACTTGTTTTTTTACTTGAACCACATCCGCCTAGTGCCAATGTAAAGACAATAACTGATACAATAACAAACATTTTCTTCATCAATAACTCCTTGAAAAATCAAAAAAAATATATGCCCAAAAATTTGGTAACTTAGCTCATTATGACGCTTTTTAATCAAATTTCAAAGAGATTTAAACAAGAATTTATCGAGATATGGTAGGTGCTCCTAGATGGAGCACCTGAAAGGAAATTTATTTAAGTTTTGAGCTTAGGTTTAATTCAGTGCTTACCCAGTCATATAAATTATCAGCAAGGGTATCTAAACGTTGATTTGGACTCCCGAGCGATTGTAGTTCTAGTGAAAACTCATTTTTTACGAAATCGTTAATATGTTTGCTAAATCGTGGAGAACTTGGGGTATAATCAAAGCTTGCTAGATCAACCAGATTCTCTCTTAGTGATACTGCTTGTCCTTTTTTGCTTTCTTTTGTGTATTCATACTTATACTTGTAGAACACATACGCACCATCTCGACCAATTTCGATATCGCTCTTGGCAAAAATTGAGCTTGAAAGAAACTGCTCTAATGATGATCTAAATTGAGCATCTGTCACAGCGTGAGTTACCTTCATTGCCTCGGTATAGACAAGCAAAAATTCTTTTTCGAAAACACTGACAAATTTGCTCAATTTTTCTTTTGCCGCCTTTGCTAGCGCAGGAGTTAGGGAATCTTTGTACTCTTTCATAAAGTAGTTTTTTAAGGCAATCTGCAAATCAGAGGTAATTTTAGCTGTGTATTTTTCTGGATCAGTTTCGTCATTTCCAACTAGATCATCTACAGTGATTTTTGCCTTGCCCCCAGCTTCACCAATAATGGTTGATTGGTACTCTCTAGTAGCGGCGATATAATCTTCCATGTTGTATTCATTAAGGGTTGCAAAATCTTTTCTTACCGCAATAAATTGTGCTTTGTCTGATACCATTTTTATCATGTCTACGAGGTCTGGCGTTATGTATGCATCAATTAGTTTTTTAGGAAATAAAGCAGCAGATTTTATCATCTTAAGCTTGTCTTCTTCTTTTAACGGATCAGAGTTTAAGTAACTGAAGCTCTGGGCAACTTTGTAAGCAATAATGTTTGTATAGTTGCTTATATTCCAACTAGAATTAATGAATGGGTTCGCAAAAATATCCCATACTTTGCAATCTAGATATACTTTTTTTAGTAAGTGGCTATCTGTGCAAAAAGGTGGAACGTTAAGTTCTTCAATCTCTTTGCTTAGGTATCCCCATGCAATTGCCGCTTTATCATAAGGTAACCCTTCATGTTTTAGTCTTAATTTTGCACCATTGTATACAGCGATCATTGTAGGAACATAATCCATAACAGTTGAAGCTGGGATTAGATCGCTTGGGACATCACCTTTATTTGTAAAATAATGCTTCATCACCTCATGGTACTGGCTTGATTGAAGAGTAGTTTCAAGATTACCGTGAAAGTTATGACGTAGTCCAAGAGTGTGTCCTACTTCGTGAGCAACTGTCTCCCTCAGGTAATCATTTACAAAAGTTAAGATGATTTCTTGTGCATCTTCTTCAGATAAACCTTGAATCTGCTTTTCAATTTCAGCAGCAGCAGTTGCTAAAACATCGCTATGTTTTCTTAGGCAAATTGGATTTGTGTCACGCAAATTACTTATCCCAATAACTTTTCTGTTTTGAACAC
Source organism: Bdellovibrio sp. (assembly GCA_020720455.1). Taxonomy (GTDB): domain Bacteria; phylum Bdellovibrionota; class Bacteriovoracia; order Bacteriovoracales; family Bacteriovoracaceae; genus DYOQ01. The sequence continues at coordinate 9,470 of DYOQ01000006.1, read as the reverse complement.
TAGAGGTTCCGTCATTTGCTGCCATCTGTTTTATGTAATCTTTTGCTCTTGTTGTACCACTTTTAACAAATACGCTAGTTAGATAGACATGAGCTTGCAAATTTTTTCCAGTGTACGGATCTGGTTGCGTTTGAGCATAAGCAAACCCCGCACCATCGTAATCGATCCATTGAATTATGTTGTAACCAGGCCCATGAACCGAAACATCTTTTGGAAGCGATTCAGTTTTCATTACTTCCATTCCAAAAACTTTATTCCAGTAAAGGACCCCATCTTTTACCGCTTGCAAGTGTTGTTCAGGAATGTTGGAGCTTAAGTGGAAAACGATAGGTTTAATTTTACCATTCTCTTTAATTTTAAACTTTGAGATATTGATTGTCTGATTACCGCTGCCTGGATCAATTTGTGGGTAAGCTTCGAAGTAACCGATCTTGTCGTTTTTATCTGAAACTACCGGTTCAAACTCTTCATCTTTGTAGTAAGTTGAAAAATAGTATTTAAATTGGCCAGATTTTCTTATCGTTGTTGGAATCGTTATTGGTTGGTCATTGTCATCAAAAGATGACCTCTCTAGTGTTTCAATATAGTTTACGAACTGATTAATGAGAAAATATTCTCCTTTTAGTGTAGAGTCTGAAACGTAGCTGTCACCTATTGTAATTGATGAATCGTATTCATCGTCATCAACTCGAAAATCAGAAGTGAACATCCCTTCTGTCGTAAATTTGTTTTTCATTCCTTTGTTGAAATCGAAAGAGACTGTGTACTTTTCCTCTTCGATAATTGGAAATGTTGCAAGAAGAATCATTGTATTGACGTCGTTGTTATTGAGTTTCCCTGTCGGATCTTCAAAGAGATAAACATCATTTCCTTGGATTCTAAAGAAGACAACTTTTGCAGCAAGAGAGTGGCCCATTATGGTTGGAGCTCCATCTATGAATGATGTCTGCATAAGTAGCCGTTTGTTTTGAGTACTTTTTTCCATCTTGATGGCGTAGTTTTTATAGCTAACCAAATTTGGATAAGATTTTTTTCCAGGATTGATCTCATCACCTTGTCTCAGGTTACTTCCAATCGGTGATGGTTTTCCATCTCTAGAGCATGAAAAATGAGTCAGCATTGTCAGTGCAAAAAATAGTGTTGTTATAATTTTAAACATTGAATCTCCCCTCGTTCCTCGTCCTAATTACATTCTCGTAGTCAGCAACAAATACGTTGTGGCCATTTTGATTTGGCCGACTATAATGTTCCTGATTCACCAAGTCCAGTGTTAGTTTAAACGAGGTAATAATTATGGTTTGCGCTGTGCATAATATGGCGAAAAAAGTTTCACGAATATTAATTTCTAACTCTTGCGTTCAATTTTCTCCGGCCAAGCCATTTACTTATGCATCCGGGTTAGTTGGGCCAATTTACTGTGATAACAGAAGGTTATTATCATTTGTGGAAGATAGAAAAAAAATTGTCGAACTATTTTGTGATGTGATCGACAGTTCTGGTGAAAAATACGACCTCGTTGCAGGGCTTGCAACTGCCGGTATCCCTCATGCTGCATTTATTGCAAATTCCAAAAATATGCCGATGATCTATATACGATCAAGCGCTAAAAAGCATGGTAAAGAGAATCAGGTCGAGGGTGTTTATTCAAATGGTGATAGAGTTATTTTAATTGAAGATCTCGTTAATCAGGCCAAGAGCTTGGAGGAAGCGGTCCTAGGAGCAAAAGCTGTTGGCCTTGTTGTAGAGTCATGTTTTGCAATTGTTGATTATGAGATGGCCTGGGCCAAAGAGCGAATTGATCGACTAGGCATTAAATTGTATTCGTTAACTAATCTAACAGCTCTCGTAGAAGTCGCAAAAGAGATGGGCCTAATAGATAAAAGTGGCCAAGATTTAATTGCGAAATGGCATCAATATCCCACTGACTGGAAGTGATATATAAAAGGTTATTTTAGCTTGTAAATCAATATCCTGAATGATACAAATCAATTCTAGAAAAAATTTACTTTTATCGACACAGATTCTCAGCAAATGTTCAATGACCTGCGATCAAGGGCACGGCCTTTTGTTGAATCTTTTGTGTTTGATAAGACTGCTGTATTTTTTTAACCAACATACGGACTGGGAGGTAAGTATGAATTTGAAAGAAGTTTTAGGAAAAAAGATCGAGGAGCATAGACCTCGAACTGCGAAGCTCTTAAAAGAGCATGGAGATGTGAAGGTTGGGGAAGTTACCATCGAGCAAGCGATTGGTGGTGGCCGTGATGTGAAGATGTTAGTTACTGATATTTCTTATCTAGATCCTGCAGAAGGGATTAGATTTAGAGGAAAGACGATTCCAGAAGTTATGGAAGCACTTCCAAAACTGGCTGGAAAAGATTATCCAACAGTTGAAGCGTTCTGGTATTTTTTATTAACTGGAGATGTTCCAACTAATGCTCAAGTTGATGAAGTTCTTGCTGATTTCAAAAAAAGAAGTAAAGTTCCTTCTTACGTATTTGATGTAATTAAAGCGTTACCAAAAGATTCTCATCCAATGGTTATGTTTTCTACAGCAATTTTATCAATGCAAAAAGAGTCAAAGTTTGCAAAGTTTTATGAGGAAGGTTTTAAGAAGATGGATGCTTGGCAGACAACTTATGAGGACGCCACAGACATTATTGCAAGACTTCCAGAGATTGCCGCATTTATTTATAGATACAAATATAAAAACGGTAACATTATCTCTAGTGATGCAAGTTTAGACATGGGTGCAAATTTTGCTAAAATGATGGGTATTCCTGCTCCTTATGATGATGTTGCAAGAATGTATTTCATTCTTCATTCAGATCATGAGTCAGGAAACGCATCAGCTCATACAACTCACTTGGTTGGTTCAACACTAAGTGATGCATACTACTCATTGAGCGCTGGTATCAACGCTCTAGCAGGTCCACTTCATGGCCTAGCTAACCAAGAAGTTTTAAGATGGATTCAAGATCTTTATAAGCAACTTGGAAATAAAGTTCCAACTAAGGAAGATTTGAAAAAAGCACTTTGGGATACCCTAAAGAGTGGCGCAGTTATTCCTGGATATGGCCATGCTGTTTTAAGAAAGCCAGATCCAAGATATATTGCTCAAAGAGAGTACTGTGTAAAACATCTTCCAAAGGATGAGTTATTTAGTGTTGTCTCTATGATTTATGAAATAGCACCAGATATTTTGATTGAGCAAGGTAAAGCAAAAAATCCTTGGCCAAATGTTGATGCTCAGTCAGGAGTTATTCAATGGTACTACGGACTAAAAGAGTACGATTTCTATACTGTTCTTTTCGGAGTTGGTAGAGCAATCGGAGTTTTAGCGAACTTAACTTGGGATAGAGGTCTAGGCTATTCATTAGAAAGACCAAAATCAGTTACTACAGCGATGCTTGAAGATGTCGCAAAAAAAAGTAACAACAAGTAATATTTGATTAAGTTGTTTTTAATGGCCCGCTAGATGTAAAAGTTTAGCGGGTTTTTTATTTTTTACAGTTGCTATTTTTTGGATCTAAGTGGCAACCAAGTAGGTGCAATGATTCTGACCGTTTGAAATTTTTCTTATCTTTTTCGAGCAATGATTGTTCAAAGCAACTTTTAGCATTGCCGTCTACACAACTAACAACTCCTTCGTTACTGCTAACATCTTTTACCAATTCTACATATGACTTAGCTGAGCAGATTTTATCGCTATATTTTTTTAATAGTTCCTGGCCACTATTGTTTGCCGAGATGTATTCGGTATTAGTAACTGGCACAATATCACCACCTTCAGTCTCTGGAAGAGGGTAGCGAATAATTTTTTGGAAAATTTTAAACTTGATTTTGTTTGGAGCGATAGTATCTACCTCATAGGAGTCATAAACTTCGCTACTGATAGAACCAAACATTCTCTTTTTTTGAAGATCTTTGTTTAATACTAAATTACTTTTGAAGCTATTGTTCGTTGATTGCTCGATTTTATATCCATAGTTTTGAAGATTCTCTTTTGCTTTTTCTAAACTTTGATCGCAAGTTATTAAACCATCAAACTCCTTCTGAGATAGCGGCAAGTTTGTTGAACATGATGCTGCAAGAAGTGTAAAAATGGTGAAGTAAGCGCTAGCTGAAATGTTATTTTTCATAAATTATTGCCTTGTGGTTGATATCTTCTAGTTCTTGATACATCTCTAGAAGTTCTGATTCGTTGGCCTCTTTTTTTGATGATAGCTCAATATAGCTATTCCTAGCTTCTATATCTACTGATCCAAAATCAAACGCTTCAATTTCTTGATCGATTAATTCTAGTTCATGCTCTTTCAGCTTAATAATCGCAGGCAGAGTCTTTATTCTCTCTTTTTCTTTGTTTGTGAGTTTTTGTGATTTTGATGGATTGTTCGCAGTGTCGATATCTTTTGGGTTAACGGTGATTTGAGTTGATGAGGCATTGTAATCAGCAATTTCATCTTCCATCGATTTGACTTCAAGATAAGCCTCTACTTGAGAGTATCCGGCCTCAAATTTTTGAATTTCACTATTTTCTAGTAACCAGACTTTATTTGTGACGTTGTTTAAAAAAGCTCTATCATGAGAGACAATAATTAATGATCCATCAAACTCTGCAAGATGGGTTTCAAGGATTGTTAGGCTTTCAAGATCAAGATCATTGGTCGGTTCATCAAAGATCCATAAGTCGGCACTCCTAGAAAGATTAAGGGCCATTTGAAGTCTATTTCTCTCTCCTCCAGAGAAAGTGTGTAATGGCCTATTTATTTCGTCTCTATTAAAAAGAAATTTTTCAAAATAAGCAATGACATGCATCGATCTTCCGTTTGGAAGATTGACTTGATCTTGGCCGTTACCAAGAATTTCAAATGGGGTCTTGTTATTGTCAAGCTCACTTCTTTTTTGAGTAAATATTCCGATTCTTAAACCATCTGCGTGATCGACGTTTCCAGATGCTGGTGATAATTCTTTTGCAATCAAAGAGAGTAGTGTCGATTTACCAACGCCGTTTCCGCCTAGTAGACCAATTTTTTCACCCTTGGTTATCTCCATAGAAAAATTTTTAATAAGTGTTTTGTTATTATTATTGTACGCAAATGAAACGTTTTTTAATTTTGCTAAAATTTTTGTTTTTCTATCTGAGTTGTGAATAGTAAGAGATAGCTCTTTCTTTGCTTGTTCTTTTATTATTGAGATTTTACTTTTGAGGTCGTGGAAATTTTCTACTCTTTTTTTACTTCGAGTCCCTCTTGCTTTAATCCCTTGCTTCATCCAATCATCTTCTCGTTGTAAACGATTTTTTAGTCTACCTAGAAGTTGGATTCTTGCGTGCTCTTCACTTTTTAAGTGTTCAAGGTAATCAGTATAACTTCCGTCAAAACGTTTAATATCACCATGTCCGATGTGTACAATTTTATTTGTAATACTAGATAAAAGGTAGCGATCGTGAGTGATTATTATAAAAGTTTTATTAGACTGTGCTAACTCATCTTCAAGCTGTCTAATGGTCTCAATATCTAAATGGTTAGTTGGCTCATCCCAAAGTACAAGCGGCGATGGTGTTGAAAGGCCAAGTGCAAGCAATACTCGTTTTTGTTCTCCACCACTTAGTTGGCCCACATTGATACCGAGGTCATTAAATCCAAAAAATTTTAAATATGATTCGTAACTTCGAATAATCTCCCACCCTTTTAAATGATCAAAATGCTCAAGAAGCGATTGCTGATGTTTGATAAGAAAATCGTGGTTTGTGTGGGTGGCACTAAGTTTTGTTTCAAGTGATGTAAGTTCTGCATGAACTGTTTTTAGGGTGGGGTAGAAATGGAAAATATAATCTGAAATTGTTTCGTTTTTAACGAATATTTGGAACTCTTGAGGAACTCTAAAAACAGAGAATGATTGTTTTTCTTCACCAATATCTTTTGCTTTATCAAAGGCAAATGGGGGAGTCGAAGAGTCTGCCTTGATTTCACCAGTTAGTATTTTGAAAAAAGTTGACTTACCATGTCCGTTAAGTCCAAGTAGACCAATTTTGTCACCTTCATTTATGGTTAGTCCAGTTTGGGAAAAGAGAACTTTGGGGCCAAAGGTAAGATTCAAATTTTTTAAAGTGCAGAGTATTTCCATATGTTGTACTATAGCTTAAAAGTAAAAAAACTCCAATTTTGATTTGGAAATTTTTCAGGAGTACATTGTGGAACTTTGTTCTTGTGGTAGTGGCATTGGTTACGAAAAATGTTGCCGGCCATTTCATAAGTTTGATTCGATTCCCAAAACCGCTCTAGCTTGTATGATGGCCAGGTATTGTGCTTTTGTAAAATTAGAGATGGATTTTTTAGAAAAGAGTTACAACCCTGATAAGCTAGAAGGTTACGATAGAGATTCGACATTCCGTTGGGCAAAAGAGTCTGCTTGGAAAGGCCTAGAGATTGTGGAGTGCTTAAATGGCCAAGAGAGCGATGAAGAAGGTGTTGTTGAGTTTAAAGCAAAATATGTCAGTGGTGGTTCTGAGTATATTCATCATGAAAAAGCTAAATTCTTAAAGAGAGAAGGTGTTTGGTTTTTTATGGATGGTGATATTCAAAATGATTCGATTAAAAGAGTCTCTCCAAAGATTGGAAGGAATGATGCTTGCCCTTGTGGAAGCGGAAAAAAATATAAAAAATGTTGTTTGAGTAAATAGACATATAGCATTGGAGGCCATATGCGTAGTGCAAAGATAGTTGGAACCCTTGGACCTGCTTCGAGCAGTGTTGAGTCAATTGCTGCCTTAATTAAAGCGGGGCTAAATGTAACGAGAGTAAATATGAGTCATGGGACTCATGAAGGACATGCTCAAGTCATAAAGAATATTCGCAAAGCTTCAGAAATAGTAGGTAGAGAGGTTGCTATATTGCTTGACTTGCAAGGCCCGAAAATTAGGGCAGATAAGTTACCACAAAATTTGCAATTAAAGGATGGCTCAACTTGGGTTATTGGGCCAACATCAGTTCAATCAGAGTATCCACAGTATAAGGATTGTTTCATTCCAACAATTTATAACAAACTTGTTGATGATGCTAATGTTGGTGACAGAATTTTGTTTGATGATGGATTGATTGTTGCTAAGGCAATTGGAAAAGATGGAAAAGTTTTAAAAATTCAAGTTGAAGTTGGGGGGGAGTTAAAATCCAATAAAGGGATTAATCTTCCAGACTCAAATGTTTCTGCTCCAAGCTTTACAGAGAAGGACAGAGCAGATCTTCTTTTTGGACTCGAGCAAGGAATTGATTATATCGCTCTTTCGTTTGTTAGAACTAAAGAGGATATTTTAAATGTTAAGTATCTTTTGCATGAGATGAAAAAAGATGTACCAATCGTTAGTAAAATTGAAAAACCTCAAGCGATAACTAATATCGATGAGATTATCGCTGTTACTGACGCAATTATGGTAGCTAGAGGTGACATGGGCGTTGAGCTTGGTAACCATCTTGTACCATCGACTCAAAAATTAATTATAAGTAAGTGTAATGAAGCAGGTGTGCCGGTAATTACTGCAACTCAAATGTTAGAGTCAATGATTCATAACTCAACTCCAACGAGGGCAGAGGCAAGTGATGTCGCAAACGCTGTGTGGGATGGAACAGATGCAGTTATGCTTAGTGCAGAGACGGCATCTGGTAGTTACCCAGTTCGGGCCGTTGAGATGATGGTTAAAATTATTAAAGAGGCAGAGAAAACTCCAAAGAATCGGCCACTGCTTAGAAATATTGATATGTCGAGTACCCTTGGTGCGCTGATGGTTTCAGCATCAATGATCGCTGAAAAAATTAATGCAAAAAAAATTATTGCGGTCACAGAGTCAGGAAGCTCATGTCGAACAATTTCAAGATTCCGTCCCAGAACTCAAGTTCTAGGTGTTACAAATTCAATGGAAATAGTCAGAAGAATGTGTTTGTACTGGGGTGTGCGCCCATTCTTTTATCAATTTGGAAAAGAGCCACAACTTGAAAGAGATATTATTGGTCAAATCAGAGAAGAGCACGATTTGAGAGCTGGGGACAAGGTTGTTATAACTGGTGGTGATGGAAAATTTTTCGTCAAAGGGAGTGCTACTCAACTAAAGATCGAGGTTCTTCAAAAAACACCTGAAGAGACAGAAGAGGCAAAAAAAAATAAACAGTCTTACAATGCTCAAAGAGGGAACATTGCCATCGATACTTCAAAATGTGTTCCATGCGGAAATATTTGTGTCGATGTTTGTCCTCACGATGTGTGGAAGGCAATAGATGAGAGACCACCAAGAATTGTTATTAATCAATCGACAGCAAATAGCTGTTCACTTGATATGAAATGTGTGGAGGTCTGTCCTGCAAAAGCAATTACTCTTACTCCAAAATAACCAGATTGACCTCTCTCCTTATGGAGTAGTTGCATTTGGTTATACAGAGGAAAAAGAACCTTTATCATTTGATCGGTTTCTTGAGTGGGTAAAAAAAAACTATCATGGAGAGCTTGGATATTTAGAGGGAGAAAGGGCCTCAAATAGAAAAACTGTATCGACTGTTTTTCCACAGTTTCAATCAGCTCTTGTTTTTCTTTTTACTTATATAGAAAGTAAGGCAGTTGCCAAAAATAGAACGTTAGCAGGGTTTGTTAGAGGGTTTAATGATCTAGACTATCATCATGTTGTTAAGCATAGATTGAATGAGATTGGAAAACTAATAGGCCAAGAATATATGGTGATCTGTGATACCCATCCTGTGCTTGAAAGAGATTTGGCATATAGGGCCGGGCTTGGTTGGTTTGGAAAAAATTCCATGTTAATTAACAAAGATCACGGAAGTTACACAATTATAGGTTCTTTACTTTTTTCTCTATCACTTGGATTAAAGAGTGAACCATTTGCGGATAATTTTTGTGGAGAGTGCTCTGCATGTATTTCGTCGTGCCCTACTAATGCCATTTTAGGAAATGGAATGATTGATGCTAATTTATGCATATCTAAACTTACTATTGAAGGACAAGGATCTGGTGATGTACCAGCTGGGTACGAAGCTAGTTCGTGGATATTTGGTTGTGACGCTTGCTTAGATTGTTGCCCATGGAATAAAAAGGCCATAGCAAATGTTGGTGATAGTTGTGATGAATTGGTTGATAGAAGATGCCAAGAGAGCTCTGTACTAATTGATACCATTGAAGATGATGATCCAGAAAAGGTTTTAGAGTTTTTAGAAGGTTTAAGTAGTCGTGAATTTCGTAAAAAATTTAAGAGCACATCATTTGAACGGAGTGGTAGAGAAAAATTAATTAAAAATTTTAAACTAAAAACGCGCTGAGTCTGAGACGTTTTATATTGACGATTTCTTTCTGAGACCATAAGTTATATCCACTTCTAATTTAGTAACTGCCCAGTTAGCTCAGTCGGTAGAGCAAGGGACTGAAAATCCCTGTGTCCGTGGTTCGATTCCGCGACTGGGCACCAATAT
>DYOQ01000005.1:61565-64291 GCA_020720455.1 Bdellovibrio sp. | reverse complement strand
AAGTTTTATAGTATGCCCGATATTTTCTTAAGAGTTTTTCTTCGATCTTTGAAATTTTAAACCCGATAATTTTATCTAGCTTTTTTGCATGCACCTTAGGATGCATGCTTGTTCGTCTAATAAAAGTCTGAGGGTTTCTTACCAGATCGTTTAGTGATTCCTTGGATATCACTATCGTCTGTAATCACGACGAGGAGACGAAGATCGACCACCACTACTTCTACTGCTATCCCTACCTCTACCACCACCACTACTTCTTCTTCTTTTCTGATCCCCACCCGAAGACTCTCTATCGGAAAAAGATGGTTTTAGAACGGAATTTTTTAATGTTTCAATAGAATCATCAATTGCCTTTAGGTCATTGCTAAAATGGTAAGCAAAAAGAAGTTTTACGATATCCTGTTTGCTCATGTCAGTAAAATAAGAGTTGAAAATCTCAAAGCTCTCATCGACTGAAAAATTCTTCCCTCTTTCGATTAATGCTTTTTTGATCCCTTGCATTTTTTCTAGCTCAATACCTATTTTGTTCTGTTTAGATTTGATCGGACATGGGATTTTAAACTGCTCAAGTTTGGCATTTGACATTTTTTCAATAAATTTCAAATTTCGATAATCACTTGGAGAGACAAAGCTGATCGCTTTTCCAGATTTACCTGCCCGGCCCGTTCTCCCTATTCGGTGGACGTATGAATCAAGCTTACGAGGTAGTCCCATGTTTATAACGTGAGTAACTAGAGATATATCAAGCCCTCTTGCTGCAACATCTGTACAAACCAAGATATCTGCTTTCTTTGTTTTAAATTTATCAATGGCATCATCGCGTTGCTTTTGGTTAAGGTCACCATGTAGAGAGATGATTCGTTTGTTTGCAACTGTGTTTGATAATTTATCGCTTAGGTTTTTTGTCTCTTCTCTTGTTTCACAAAAAACTATTCCGAAAAAATCCTCTTCAGTTAAAAGAATTGTTTTAAGTGCTTTTGTAAAATCTTTTTTCTGCAAATAACAGAAGCTTTGAGAGATATTTTCATTTTGAATCGCTTTTCTTGTCTCTTTTAAAATTTTTGGCGACTTTAGCTTTTGCTCCATCAATTGAACAATCGGTTTTGGCATCGTTGCAGAAAACATCCAAGTTTGTGCTTGCTTAGAGACACTACTCATTAAGGTTTCAACATCATCAATGAATCCCATCTTCAACATCTCATCAGCTTCATCGATAATAAGAAATTTGCTGCTCTGAAGGTGTAGCTTTCCGCTGTTAAGTAGGTCAATCGCTCGTCCAGGAGTGGCTATCACAATGTGTGCAGTTTTTAAATTGCTAATTTGATCCTTATACCCAACGCCACCATATACTGTAGCAGTTTTAACCGGTAGATGTTTTGCAAATTTAATTAAGTCTTGGTTAATCTGATTTACAAGTTCTCTTGTAGGTCCAATTATTAGTGCTTGAATACCAGGTTTGCTTGTGTCGAGTTTTTCAAGAAGCGGTAAACAAAAAGCAGCAGTTTTTCCAGTTCCTGTCTGAGCTTGACCAACAAAATCTGTATCGTCGCCAAGTAATATTGGGATTGTTTGAGCTTGAATATCTGTTGGAGTAACAAATCCAAGTTCCGCAACACTCAAAGTAAGCGGTTTAGAAAGTTGTTGAAATGTAAACGTCATTAGGTTTCCTTTTTAATTAGTAATCTTTAATGTAAATAGAATTAAAATGGCCAAGACCAATCTGGACACAACCAATAATAAACCTAATACGAGCGCAATCTACTCTATCCCTCTTCTTAATACAAGCACCATAACTAATAGTGTGAAATGTTTACCGCATTACTTGACCATGAAAAACAAAAAAAAGCACACAACATGTGGTTAAACGCTGTTGTGTGCTAGATAGAGGCGTATTACTACGCTATTTATTTTTCATAACGAACGATAACCGGTCTAGTTTCCTTGCAATCAACACCAGCTGTAGCGTACGCAAGTACTTCAACTTGATTTGTTGCTAGTTTTGATGAGTCGATATCATTACCATATTTAAAGATTAGAATCTCACTATCGACACCAGGGAAAATTGATTGTTCTAGAGAGACTACATACTGTGAACCTCTGTTATTATCTATATTGTAAGTTTTGTTACCACACTTTGCCCGTGTACCATTATCCACATATGTTAGACCTGTTAGTGGAGCAAGAGAAAAGTTACTACCTCTTGCTAAATCATCACCAGACAGGATAACTCCTCCAGTAAATGCCATCAATGCATCTCTAGAAGCAACTTTCCCCATTGGATGTCCTGGGTTATTAAACCATACTAAGTCGTAACCATCGAGGTGACTTGCCATCAATCCAGTTCTTGGCTCGTTTATAAATGTTACTTGGTAGTTCCTTAATAAGAATGTTGAGATGTAGGCAGTATCTGCACTTGATTCACCGTTATGGTTGCTATCAAGTACAACTAGAATTTTCGGCTCTTTTTTTGGTGAAGCGTATTTGACAATGTCTTCAGCGATTAACTGAGCAGACTCACCATTTATGATTAATTGGCCATCAAACTCATCACCAAGGGCCAACAAAACGGTGATGACACCTGCCTTCTTGACGTATGGGACAGTTGGGTCACATAGTAGTTGATTGTTGAGGCAGTTATTCTCGATACTAACTTCTTCAACTACAGGAGTTGCTTCAACTACAGGAGTTGCTTCAACTACAGGAGTTGCTTCAACTACAGGAGTTGC
>DYOQ01000005.1:41026-61465 GCA_020720455.1 Bdellovibrio sp. | reverse complement strand
CTTCAACTACAGGAGTTGCTTCAACTACAGGAGTTGCTTCAACTACAGGAGTTGCTTCAACTACAGGGACAAACTCTTCATCTGCAGTATCAACCTCATCAGGAAGACTCTCTTTAGTTGGATTATCAAGAAACCCAACTGTTTCTCCTTGTTGCTGACATGAAAAAAACAACCCAAAGACTAGAAACATTGAAACGTTTAATATTAGTGCTTTCATCGGTCTCTCCTTTTGTGCTTACATACAGCGAGCAAAACCTTTCTTAACTATATTGTATCCGAATAATCGATCAGGTTATGATCTATTATCACTCAAAGGAATATAGTCCTTAATTTTCAAGATGTTATCTCGCAATTGCGTAGATTCCTGATGGTTGGTCGATATATAATTTTGTCAATTATGTGTAAACTTTTGTTGGTGGTATACCTATTTTAAGTGAGTTGCGATTATGGTTGTGGTGAAATTCTGCTTAACTCTTTTTAACAAATTCAGATTTAATATTCTTTTAAATCTTGGTGCCAGAGAGTTTTACATTAGATACATTAGATAATATAGATTTTAAACTAGTTTGTAAGTTAGCAATTGGTGCATTTTATGATTTATGATCATATAAATAATCTAGCAAGGTATATTAAACCCGAGATTTTTAAAAAGATATCCTCCTTTTTACAGAAACTCCCGAGTGAGGATGGCAAATACAATATAGATGGCGATAATCTTTTTGCAATAATCTCAACTTATAATCCTAGAAAATTTGAAGATTGCCGCTATGAGACTCATTTTAAATACGTTGACCTTCAACTAATGGTTAGTGGGTTCGAGAGTATCTGGTACTGTCGACCTAACAAATTGATGAGGGAGAGTGTAGATATTGAGAAGGACATTACGTTTTATCAAAAAAGCGATCAAGGTGTTGAGCTTCCAATAACGACTGAGATGTTTATGTTGATTTTTACAGACGAGGGCCATCTGCCATCTGTTGGCAGCAATCCAGATCAAAAACTGCGCAAAGTAGTTTTCAAAATTATGGCACAAATGCTGCACTAGGTAGTTAGCAGGAGGTCTTTATGGGAAAGGAATCCCTCGAACTTATGCCTTATGTTTCTCTTGTCTCAATATTTTTTTATCTCATTATAACTAGTTACCTTGTAACGGAAGTAGTATCATTTTGCTACTGGAGTTATGGAGCACCATTGAAAATTGGGCAGAAATTTGTCCGGTGTGTCTTGTATCTTCAGAATAAATGGATAATATCAAGCCCACTTTTGAGAGAGAATTAAAATGAATGAGAGCAGACTTAATCTGTTATCTAGTGAGTTGCATACATCTTCGTCTTATATAGACAGAGTGTTGCACGCAATATTAAACGTTTCAGGATTAAAAATCCTCCCGTCTAATCAAAAAATTTGTGGAAAGTTTAATTTAGAGCTGAATAGTTTTTTAAAAGATAACATTCTTCATCCGAGGTTAACTGGGCCTGTGGAGTTTGATGATTTTCCAGAAAAAACTTCACCTGATAAAATGAAGCTTGAGATTGCTGCGATGACCGCAATCTTTGACACGCTTATTTTATTAAAGAGAGATCCTGATCAAATTATTACGGTGACGACAGAGTATATAAATATTCTCTATAAGTTTTCTAGATTGTTACATCAAAATTGTCGAGCACAAGGTGACATCGATGTGACGTTTCCTCGGCTTGGCCTTGCGAAGATGGCACATGCTGATGGTAGATTATTCGAAGATGGCGAGGCCCTTGGAAAAGAGGTTCCGCTGTTTACTTTGCAGATGGATGATTTTTACGATGTGACTTCAGGAAAAAATGTTTCAATATCTGCGATTGATCTCAAGAGAGATCAGAAATATGAGGAACTTTTGCAAAAGGGCCATCAAGCAATTTTTGAAAAGAGACCAGAAAAAGCTTTAAAAATTTTTGAGCGCGCTTTTGATTTTAAAGAGTGTGCTGAGATTTTGAATTTGATTGGTTGGTGTTATTCTCTTATTGGAAATATTGAGCAAGCAAAAAGCTACTGTTTAAAAGCAATAAGGAAGGATAAAGATTATGGGCCACCATATAACGACCTAGGTAGTTATATAATGGGCGAAGGGAATTATAATGAAGCTTTAAAGTGGTTTGAGTTAGCTAAAAAAGCTAGAAACTATGCGAATAGAGAGTACCCTTATATTAATGCGGGAAGGGTCTATGTCGCAAAACAAAGATTTGAAGAGGCAATCATCGAGTTTGAGCAAGCACTAGTAATCGCTCCATTTCAAGAAGAGCTAGAAAATACTATTCGCGAGTTAAAAATAAAATTGGTTAAGATCAAAGAGAGTCAGACAGATACTATTCAACATCCAATAATGTGATGATTCTTTTAGTTAATAGGGAATTTTATGAGCGTAAGTAGAGATGAACTATTAAGTTTTGTTAACGAGTTTCTTAAAATTGATGAGTATCAAGATTATTGTCCTAATGGGTTGCAGATTGAAGGCAAAGAATCAATCTCAAAAATTTCCTTTGCAGTAAGTGCTACTCAAGATTCTATAAATAAAACAGTAGCAAAAGGGAGTGACTGTTTAATCGTTCATCACGGCATTTTATGGCACAATTTAGGAGCAAGGGCCATTACAGGTGTTTTTGGAAAAAGAGTAATACCGTTAGTGAAAAATGATATCAATCTCATAGGGTACCACCTCCCGCTTGATGGCCATCTTGAAGTTGGCCATGCAGTTGCAATCGCAAAGAAATTAGATCTTGTAGATCGGATGCCATTTGGAGAGTACAAAAAAGCTTCAATTGGGGTTAAGGGAAATTTTAAAACGCCAGTTAAAGCGAGTGAACTTCGGAGCTGTCTTAATAAAATTTTAAATCATGAAATTATCATGGCCTCACCAAATAGTGATGGTGTAATCAACAATATTGGGATTGTTACTGGTGGGGGAGGAACACTTTTGCATGATGCTGCTAATGAAAAACTAGATGCATATTTAACTGGAGAGATGAGTGAACATCAGTGGAATGATGCAATTGAGCTAGGAGTTCATATGTTTGCAGGAGGCCATCAAGCAACTGAAACTCTCGGTCTTTTTGGTTTGATGGAGATTATCAAGAACAGATTTTCAGTATCTTGTGAGTTTATTTCATCAGATAATCCTGTATAGTTAAATTTAAAAAATCCGACAAGCATAATTAGGAAAAGCGTTTATTGCTTATTAATTATGCATAAATTACTGTTCGTAACATTGTTTTTTCTCTATTCATGCTCTTCTCCAAAAGAAGGTGGGGATTACGACTTAAAACATATACAGCTTGGTAGTTTGCTTGAAAGTAGAGTTGCAATTTTAAATAATATTGCTCAAAAAAGTGATGGCAAAAAAGATTTGGTCTCTCTTTCTAAGTTGCTGAGTGAAAATGAGTCAAAGCTTAATACAGTTTTATTTCCAAATCAGCAAAGTGTTAAAGCTTCATTTTTGAAAAATGATGATGATGAAAGCGCTCTATATAAAGAGATTACAGATTATCTCGACAATAAATATGATTCCATAGGAGATGAAGAGAGTTCCAAAATAATTGGATATAATAAAGTTTTAAAGCTTGGTGAGAGCAATTTTGCAGGATTTATTTGGGAGAAAGCGTTTGCTCATTTTCAAGTCGGAGTAGATAGGCAGATCTCTCCGGATTTGTTTGATGCAAATCGATATATCGTTTGTGATAAGTTTATTTTAAAAATCAACGCTAGTACGTATCTAAGTAATTTGAAGGATGCAGGCTTAATTGATTTTACCTCAAAACAGATTGGGGCATTTGCTGGAATTACATTTACAAGAGAGTATGTGTATACTCATTTTTCAGCGTCATACGTTGATGCTTTGACAGAAGATTATGAGAAACTTTTTTTATCGTTTATAAAGTTTAAGGATAACAACTATCTTGAGCTTGATCCTGGCGAAATTATAACAAAAAATGATTCGATAACTACAGCTGCCGGAGGCGTGATTACTATTCCTGGAGAGTATGCCAATGTAGAAATTGGAGCATTGGTGGAAAATGAAAATATTGCGTATGCATCAGTGCAGCGGCCAGTAGAGAGTGATTTATCGTCACGAGATGAATATGTCAGGATTAATTATAAGAGTAGCAAAATAAGAGAGTTGACGGTAGAGGCGGAGTTGGCGGTTGACTTTTTTAAGTTGATAAAGTTAACACTCCTATCTTATGAGTCAAGTAGTACAACAACAGAAATGAATGAACTCTGTTTGAGCTTTTCAACGAATGATCTTCCAATATTACAAGAAGGAGGTCAGTTGTCATTGTCGGTTAGTAATCTTTTACAATTAAAAAGAAAAAAATTTAGTGAATATGTTGTTGAGCTGGCTCCTTATATCGTTTCAAAAGAGCGAAGGACAGCTGAGGATTTGAATTCACAGTATGGTTTTTTGTTATACGGCGGAATTAAGTCGGTCGATACTTCTCATGTTGAAATAAAAAAAGGTGATGTTGAAAAAATTTTTTTTAAAAATAAAGTGAAGCAAGTTAGCTATGTAAAAAACCCATCGTATCCAGTTGTTGAAGCAATATTAAAGTCTGGTGTTTTCACTTCGTTGTTTACTAAGTATAAATATGTTAGTGAAAAAGAGCTATCAATTGAGTATGCAGTTGATTCTGAATTTAAAGATGTTAATTATAATAGTGAAAACGATATTGTTATTCCAGAAAAAGGTGAGTACTCGTTAAATATAAATTTTTTCATGAAGCATATGAAGACTAAGTCTGCCTTAGGTTCAAAATATATTAAAAAGTTTACTTCGTTTATCAAAGATTATACTACGCTGAATGGTGAGCTATGTGAGTATATAGAAAATGGAAAATTTATTGGACCAGTAGATATCGAGTCTAAACTTAGTATTCAGCAAGGTGGTGTTACACATCTACTTAGACACAATAATGATGAATTGTTCGGATACTTTAAAGATATATGTGGGTATAAAAGTTTTTGGTCAGGTGTAGCGGCTCGAGAGTGTTATCAAGATTTACGAGATAGTTATGCTACATTGAAAAATCATAATCAAAGCTATGATAATTTACCTTTAATGGATTTTCGAAGCTTTATTGCTAAAGTAAATAAATACGCCTCAAATGTTGGTGTTTATAAATATTTGTTTGGAGCAAACTATATTTTTATCAATGGTTCATTTTATGCGATGTCTGCAACTGGCGTTGGTTACAAAACTTTTTTTAAAGATGGACAGTTTGTTGGGCTTGGTGTTATTGATAACTATCGTAGGTCTACTCAAAAAGAAGGTCTCAAGATACCTGCTGCGATTGAGTAATTTAAAATAAAAAATAAGAGTGGGTTTTAAATGTTATTACATAATATGTTTGAGAAAATTACTGCGCGATATCCTGAAAATTTAGCAGTACGTGTTCCAGAAATGGCCAATGGAACAATAACGTATCGTCAGTTAAACGAACGCTCAAATCAGTTAGCAAGAAAAATTAAAACTCAAAGGCCTGATTCAATTGTAGCAATACTACTTTCAAGAACTAGTTATCATATATACATGTCTCAGCTTGCAGTATTAAAATCTGGGGCAGCTTATACATGCATAGATCCCACCTTTCCTGTAGATAGAATTAAGTTTATCTTGGAAGATTCTAGAGCTGTAGCGTTAGTGACTTCAAGTGAACATGTCGGCCTTATAGATCAATCATTAAAAGAAAATATTACAATCATTGATGTAAGTGATGACATAGATGCAAATTCCACTAGAGATGTTCAAAGTGAGAGCACAGAAGAAAACTTAGCATATGTTATTTATACTTCTGGAACAACAGGAACACCAAAAGGTGTGATGGTAGAGCATCGAAACATTGTTAACTTAGTTAAGAGTGATGTTGAACTGTTTAAATTACCATCAGCTTACAAAATAGCGCAAACATCTTCTACATCTTATGACTCATCAGTTGAAGAGATTTGGTTGGCATTTAGTGCCGGAGGGGCGCTTGTAGTTGCTAACGATGATGTGGTAAAAAGTGGGCCCGATTTTGGTGTCTGGCTACGAGATGAAAAAATCAATGTGCTTTGTCCTCCACCAACACTTCTAAGAATGGGGATTGCTAATGATCCAGCAAAAGACCTGCCGGATTTGAAGTTACTATATGTAGGTGGTGAGCCATTACCAAGCGATCTTGTTGATAAGTGGGCACCAGCTCTTTGGATGGAGAATGGATATGGGCCTACTGAGTGTAGTGTAACAGTTACTAGAACGAGAGTTGTTGCCAATAGGCCTGTTACGATAGGTCGTCCTGTTAGCGGAAATCAAGCATGGGTTTTAGATGATGATTTATTAATTGTTGAAAGAGGTGTGCAGGGTGAACTTTGCATTAGTGGAGCAGGGGTTACGAGGGGTTATTTAAATAGGCAAGATTTAACTGACCAAAAGTTTATTGAACATCCTGTGTGTGGAAGGATATATCGTACTGGTGATTTAGTAAGTGTGGATGAAAATGGCGATCTTTTATATCATGGCCGGATTGATCTTCAAGTAAAAATCAGAGGGTATAGGATTGAACTAGGTGATGTTGAACATGGGTTGAAACATTGTAAAAATGTTCTAGATGCAGTTTGTAGTACTCAAGAAATATCTGGTGTTAAAGTTTTAACTGCATATCTTATTTTACAAAAGAACGCAGTCCTTGATACTAAAAAGATTCAAGAGGAGTTAATAAAATTTTTACCAACTTATATGGTGCCACAATACTATATGTGTGTTGAAAAACTTCCGACGCTATCCACTAGTGGAAAGCTAGACAGAAAAAAACTTCCATTAATTGAAATGGCCAGTGCACATATTCTTGCTCAAGAGTTTGTGCCTCCTGCTACTGAATTAGAAAAAATTTTGGCCAATACTATTTCCTCAGTTTTAAAAATAGAGACTCCAATATCGATAGAGAGCAATTTTTTTGAGATTGGAGGTGACTCCTTAAGAGCGGCAACAGTTATTTCTATTCTTCGAGAAAATCCACTAACTAGTGCTGTTACGGTAAGAGAGTTATATCTTATGCCAACAGTTAAATTGTTGGCAGAGAACATTTTAGCAAAAACAGGAGGCCTTCAGCGAGGTAAAAAGAGCGTTGCACCTTCTCAGAATAAGAGTAGTCATTTTGCTCCTATTACTACTGTGGTTCAAATTTTATGGCTTTTAGTTGTGATAAGTGCAGGATCTCTTTTTAGTTATTTTTCTCTATTTTATTTTTTTCCATGGATATTAAAAGCAGTAGGATTAATCCCGTTTATGTTTGCACTGCCTGTAGTGATAACTGTTGGTAGAGGGCTCTCTTTGCCATATTTAATGGTAATTGCAATTATAACGAAGAAAATTTTAATTGGTAAATATCGTCCAGGTAGGTATCCTGTTTGGGGATTGGTATATTTAAAAAATTGGATTATTGGCCAAGCGTTTAGAATGGTACCTCTTGGAATGGTTGAAGGAACCGTATATAAAAATATTTTCCTACGAAAAATGGGTATGAAGATCGGCCTAAACTCATATATCCAAAAAGGGGCAAATGTATTTATCGGTGGGCCAGATCTTTTATCAATTGGTGATAATGTTACGATCGGTAGAGAGGCATCAGTTAGAACCGTAGATATTGTTAATGGCGAGCTGATTTTTGGGCCAGTTGTTCTCGAAGATGGTGTTACCCTAGAAACAAGAGCATCGGTTTCACCGTATACAACAATGAAAAAAGGTTCTATTCTAACTGGCCTTTCCATGATTCCGTCTGGAACTACTGTTCCTGAAAATGAAGTGTGGGAAGGTGTTCCAGCTACATTTAAGGAAAAATCGTTTGGGGCAAAAATAGTTGATACCGGTGCTAAAGAGTTAAGTCCAAAGCAGCATGGTATTTATTTAATGTTTATGAGGTCGTTCGTTACTTTTCTAACTAGTATTCCGCTGCTTGTTGTATCTTTGTTTGTTGTACTGTGGTGGGATTTGAAACCAGAAGTGATCATTGATTGGCCATTTTATACCTCTCATGAGTTTGATATATTCTTTAATTTGTGCTGTTTTGTTGTTTTTGCTCCAATTGTTATCCTTCCAACTCAAGCGATTATTGCAAGAAAACTTGGAACGATTAGGCCTGGCACATATCCTCGGTATAGCAAAGATTACGCAAAAATTTGGATTAAAGATCGTTTAGTAGAGCTTGCGGGTAATGCTCTTAGTGGGACGCTACTTTGGCCATATTGGCTTAGACTTGCAGGAATGAAGATTGGAAAAAATTGTGAGATAAGTACAATAATTGATGTTGTGCCAGAGCTTGTTACAATTGGAGATGAGGTTTTTTTTGCAGACGGGATTTATCTTGGCGGCCCCAAAATTCATCAAAATATGGTAACGTGTAATCGTGTTGAGTTAAAAGAGAATACTTTTATAGGAAACCACGCAATCATTCCACCTGGATCAATCTTACCAAAAAATATTTTATTAGGAATTTGTACAGTTGCAGATAAGGATAAAATTACGGAGGGTAGTTCTTGGTTTGGCCATCCAGCTTTTGAACTTCCACAAAGAGAGATTATCGAGTGTCCTTTAGAACTTACCCATAATCCATCTTTGGCAAGGTATTTGACGAGGGTTTTTTGGGAAGGGATGAGATTTTTAATTCCTATTGGCCCAGTTTTATTTATGCTTGTTTGGACAAAGTTGACATACTATTTTTCAGCTGATCAATCAGATTTTCTATTTTTTGTTTTTACTCTTCCGTTCTTGACTTTTGCGTCACTAGTTATCATGTCACTGCTAATTGTAGTTCAAAAGTGGCTTTTGCTTGGTAGAGTAAAACCAGGAACTCATCCGCTTTGGTCATGTTGGTGTGGCCGCTGGGATTTTTTATATGTAACGTGGGCCGTATATGCTAGACCATTTATTACTATGCTGGAAGGAACATTGTTAATGTCATGGTGGCTTAGGCTTATGGGTGCAAAAGTTGGGAAAAGAGTTGTTCTTGGTGTTGGATTTGCTCAAGTGGTAGATCCAGATATGTTAAATTTTGAAGATTATTCGACAGTTCTTTGTATGTTTCAGGCGCATAGTTTTGAGGATCGTGTTTTAAAAATGGCCCCCATTCATATTAGGAAAAATAGTACGATTGGAAACGGATCGGTACTTCTTTACGGCGCAAATATTGGCGAAAATGCGATTGTTAAAGATAATAGTGTTGTTATGAAACAGGAAAAACTGTTGCCAGCAAGTTACTATATAGGTTGCCCGACTCAAGAAGATTATAATCATGAAGATGAATGGTTTACTTAGTTGAATATGATATTTTAAAGCTAAGTTCATCAATCTCAATTTCGGCACCACTCTTATATCGGCCATCTTTATTAGAAATTGATAGGATCATTTCTAACTCTGGATGGGCATTTAGGTAGTACTTAACATCTATTTGGTGAGTAGAGGCGTTGTAGTAATATTCGTCGTTACTATTTTTATATCTCGAATATTCTACGCTTGGACTGATGCTAAGATTGTTAGTTATCTCCCACATAAGATCAATTAATGCTGACGACATGCTAGATTTGGTTTTGGTTTCGCTAATATCAACTGTTTCGTGGATTTGACCACCACCTATTGAGAACGATACAGATACAGGCGACTCGTTTAGGTTCGGAGAAAATTCAATATAACTGCTCCAGTCAAATGTTTTGTAAGCGCCCTTATATGAGTGGTACTCAAATGGTAGTTTGAGAGTGACAACACCAAGATTCGTGTTATTTTCTAGTGAAATTTTTGGTGAACTATAATTTTGGTATGTGTAATAGTTTTTAGAAGAGTTTTTCCATTGCTCTATATAGTAATGATATTCAAGTGCTAAACTATATCTGTCGTTCAATGTGTAGCTTAATTCTAGTCCGGTCGTAACATATCGAGTGTCATAGTAAGAGAAAAAACGATCAAGCATCTGTTTATTGTATCCACCGATCTGTGGGTTAATGCTTAAATTGTCTATCAAGAAAGTTTTGTCGATAGTTAACTCAGTATCATAAGATGTCGCATCTTTTGATTTGTATTGTGATTGATACTCATCAAATATTTCTAGATCTTGATTTGTCATTTCATGAATGTTTGAGTTTCTCGTTAATCCAGTAAGTAAATTTGCCTGAATAGATTTAGTTTTTCCTAGTGCTGACGTAGCATTAAGAGTTATAAATAAAATTGAGAATGAGAGATACGCTCTTTTTATAAAATACATTTTTGGCCATTGATTACTGTAAACATTACTTTCATAAGCATAGATTTATCAAATGGTTTACCAAGGTGACAATCACACTCAGATAGTAAAAATCTCTCTATGCTTTCACGTAATATTGAAGCAGTCAACGCGATAATTCCAATTCGTTCGTTGTTATTTGTAGTTTCCCACTCACGAATCATTCCGTTAAGTTTGACAAGGTTTGGATTTGGTAGTTACATAAAATGATATGAAATCATTTTATGTAATATTGTTGTTTGTTGTTTGCTATAACTCATTAGCAAAAGTATCACTTGATGAAGCTTATCGACGAGCTCTAACTAGAGGGCCAATGAATAAAGCTATTGGTAAATTAGAACAAGCAAAATATCTTTCTCGTAAAACAAAAGGTAGTGTTCTTCCTCAGTTGTCGTTAAGGGCAGATTTGTCAAGACTAGATACTAGTGGTGTAACATCAACCTCATTTGTAAAATCTCCTCGTATGGTTGCGCTTGAACTGACTCAGCCACTTTTTAGTGGCATGGGAGAGTATGCGGAAATTAATAAGGGACAAAATAATATTTTGTTGGCCGATATTGGGATTGAAACAACAAAATCAATTCTTCTTTACGATGTGGCCAAGGCATACATAGAGCTTCTTTTTTATCAAGATGAGCTCAAGCTAAAAGAAGAGATTATTAAACTATCGAGTGATAGAGTGAAATTGCTTTCTGCTAGAGTAAAAATGGGAAGGTCAAGAGAGAGCGAGTTACTATCTGCAAAAGCGCTTGAGGCCACCTCTGTTTCTGAACTTAGTGAAATTAAGACTGCGCTTGAGTCTGGCCGTGAAAATTTCTCTTTTTTAACTGGGGTTGACAATAAACCTGAGGTGGCCGAGTTAACGATATCAATTGTTTTAAAGCCTCTTAGTTTTTATTTGAATAACATAAGTGGCATTCACTACTTAAGATCAGAAAAACTAAAAATAAACAATTCAGCCGAAGACATAAGGGTTGCCAAATCTGGCCACTATCCAAAAATAGATTTGAAGAGTGATTACTATCTAGATAAAAATAGTGCCAATAGTGAGTCTGGTTGGGCAGTCACTCTTTCTGCTACCATGCCAATTTTTGAGAGCGGAAAAACTAGTGCTGATGTTGCTCAAGCAGTGCAGGCAGATTTAATTACCAAAAGTGATTATCTTTACAAACAACAAGAATTAGAAAAAGAAGTTAAGACGATTTATGAATCATTAATTCTAACGGAGAAACAACTTGAAAGTTATCAAAACTCAGTTGAGCTAAATAGATCAAATTATCAGCTCCAATTAAAAGAGTATGGTTATTCACTGGTGACAAATTTAGATGTGTTACAAGCGCTCGTTCAGTATACTCAGAGCAGATCTAGGTTGAACCGGTTAGTCGCTAATCGTTATCAAGATTATTATCGTTTGATTTCACTATTTGGAGGCGAGGTTTGAATTTAACAGAGTTGTCAGTCAAGAAACCGGTCTTTGCTTGGATGGTTATGGCAGCATTTGTGATCTTTGGGGCAATCTCATTTACAAAATTAGGAATTAGCGAACGGCCTGATATTGATTTTCCTGTCGTTAGTGTCAGCTTAGAATGGCCTGGAGCGGCCCCAGAAGTTGTAGAGTTAGATATTGTGGATACTGTAGAGGGTGCCCTCCTTGGTGTTGAAGGCATTAAGAGTATGACGAGTGAAGCGAGCAGAGGAAAGGCAAGTGTTACATTAGAGTTCGATCTAGATAAAGATATTGATGTTGCAGTTCAAGAGATTCAATCAATCATGGGACAAGTTCAGCGTAGACTGCCAACTGACGTTGAAACACCAACGATTAGAAAATCAAACCCAGAGGATCAGCCTATTCTTTTTTTATCGGTTTCATCAGATAAAATGTCTCGAAAGGAACTGATGGAGTATGTAAAAAATAATATTAAGGATAGATTTCAAACAGTAAAAGGGGTCTCTGAAATATCTCTTGGAGGTTATGTAGACCCAAATCTTCGTGTTTGGGTAAAAGAGGATGAGTTAAGAAAGTTTGATATGACAGCAATTGATGTTGTAAAGGCCATTGAAAAAGAACATATTGAAATACCTTCAGGTACTTTTGAAATGCCAATGAAAGAGTATAACGTTAGAATGTTAGGTGAAGCACAAAACGTTTCTGAGTTTGAAAATATTTCGATCAATCAAAGGGGTGGTGGTGTCAATTTTAATCCAATACCCCTCAAAAAAGTGGCGACAGTTGAAGAGGGCCTTGCTGACATAACAAGGATTACTAGAGTCAATGGAAGGCCGGCAATCGGTCTAGGAATTAGAAAACAGCGTGGTTCAAATTCAATTGCTGTTGGTGATGCTGTAAAAAAGAGAATGGAAGAGATTAAAAAAATATTACCAGTTGGAGTTGAAATCGGTGTGAATTTTGATTTGACGGTTTTTGTTAAACAATCTTCTGATGAGTTAAAATTAACGTTAATTTTGTCTGCAA
This sequence comes from Bdellovibrio sp., assembly GCA_020720455.1. Taxonomy (GTDB): domain Bacteria; phylum Bdellovibrionota; class Bacteriovoracia; order Bacteriovoracales; family Bacteriovoracaceae; genus DYOQ01. The sequence goes on along the minus strand of DYOQ01000005.1, from coordinate 48,715 downwards.
TTTTAACTGCGCTTGTGGTTTGGTTTTTCCTTGGTTCTTGGTCAGCAACATTTAATGTGATCCTTTCGATTCCTACCGCAATTGTAGGGACTTTCTTAGCAATTAATTTTTTTGGTTTTACTCTTAACACCTTTACGATGCTGGGATTAACCTTAGCAGTGGGCCTTGTCGTTGATGATAATATAATGATCTTAGAAAATATTACGAGAAAATATCGAGAGGTAAAAAACAGGGTTCAAGCTTCACTTGAAGGAACTAAAGAGATTGCTTTTTCGGCTTTAACAGCTTCCGTAGCTATTATTGCAATATTTCTTCCGATAGGATTTATTGATGGTATCGTTGGAAAATATTTTTACCAGTTCGCTTTAACGATAACAGCAGCAATTATATTTTCGTATATTGACGCTATTACATTAACACCGATGAGAACCTCACTATTTATGGGCCATGATACAAAAGAAGGAACGAGGTTTATCGATCGGTTGATGAAAAATCTAGAGACCTCTTATATAAAATTACTTGGATGGTCTCTTGATAACAGTTTTAAGACTCTTGCGATATCTTTTGCAATTTTTTTACTCGTAATTCCTGTCGGTATCAATCTTAAAAAAGAGTTTGTTCCTCCTCAAGACCTCTCAAGACTTTTTATTATTTTAAAAACTAAGCCTGGGGCGTCACTTGAATATACAGACAAAAAAGCAAAAGAAGTTGAAAAGATTATCAGTGAAAGAAAAGAGATTGATAGATATATGATGTCCGTAGGTGGTTTTGGTGGAAGAGAGACTAACATAGTAAACGGCTTTATAACGATGAAAGAGTACCGTGATAGGCCAATAGATCCAACTCTTGGCCATAGATTAACACAACAAGAATTTTCATTAGTCATGAAAAATGAATTAAAAAAGGTTGATGGTGTTTTTGCAATTATTTCAGATCCATCACAAAAAGGGTTTTCGTCTGGCCGTAGTTACCCTGTGGAGTTTTCTCTCCATGGCCCAAGTTGGGATAAGTTGATTGAGCTCTCTGAAAATGTAAAAAAAGTAATGATGGATTCAGGGGTAATGTTGGATGTTGATAGTGACTTTAAAGGAGTCGTTCCTGAAATTCAGATTGTTCCCGATAGAAAAAAAGCTTTAGCTCGGGGTGTTTCGATTAGCGATATTGGCCAAATTACTCAGACGATGATGGCCGGAGTTGTTGCTGGAAAATTTTCTAAGGCCGGTAGACGTTATGATATAAGAGTTAAGGTTGATGGCAGTGATTTTAGTGACATTAAAGATTTATCTAAAATTATGATTAGAAATAATCGCGGAGAGTTGGTTCTTCTAGCAGACGTAACAACTATTGTTGAAGGTAAGGGCCTACTTTCAATCAATCGAGTGGAGAGATTAAGGTCAATACAACTTTATGGAAATTTAGAACAAGGGGTATCGCAAGCAGAAGCGATTGATAAAGTGTATGAAAATATTCTAAAAATATTACCAGATGGATATAGTATCGAAACGTCTGGCCCTACTAAAGCGTTTCGAGAATCAACAAAAGGGATTTTGTTAATTTTTGCAATGGGAATATTAATTGCATATATGGTTCTTGCGGGCCAGTTTAATAGTTTTTTCCACCCCTTCACTGTGTTGCTTGCACTTCCTTTTTCGGTAACAGGGGCATTTATTGCGCTTTATCTCGGTGGCCAATCGTTAAATATTTATTCAATGATTGGTATTATTTTGTTGATGGGTATTGTTAAAAAGAATTCAATTATTCTTGTTGATTTTATAAATCAGCTTCGTTCTCAAGGTAAAGATATTAAAACGGCAATTTTAGATGCTTGTCCAATCAGACTTCGGCCTATTATTATGACATCTGTTTCAACAGTTGTTGGGACTATACCTGCAGCTGTTGGCATTGGTGCTGGTTTTGAAACAAGAGTTCCACTCGCTCTTGCTGTAATTGGTGGCGTGATTCTTTCAACTCTTTTAACATTAGTAGTTGTCCCATGCTTTTATTTGAGAGGTGCTAAGTTTTTTTCATCAAGTGAAATTGCCGGGAAGAGCGATGTTGTGTCCTCGTGAGGTCATTACTGATTTAATAGATGTTCCTAAATGTTTTAGTATTGGTAAAGATATTTCTCTGTTTGGTACTAGTGTTACTTCAGGTTTAATTGATGTGCAGTAATAGAAAATTCCTTCTGAAAAATATTTTTTTAAAATAGATTTCCCAACTTCTTCCCTTTTGTCAGTTGAAGGAAGGTTTAAGGCTTCATTAAGAGTAATGTTAGATGTAATTGGAAGAGCTTTGAGGAAATTTATCACTCTGCTCATAATAAAAAGTGTGTAAATATTTTTATCAGCATTAGCTAGGGCCGTTAATCTTGCCATGATCATTTTTTCATTTGTAAATTCAATGTTTGTTGCTAGTTTTGATTTTGGCAGAAGGTAAAATGGGCTTGCCCCAACTAAAATGGGTAAAGTTGCTAGTAGGTCAAGTGATGAAATCATCTGTTTAACTGTTTGATTTGGTAATCCAAGAATGTAGTATCCTGTTAAATTAAATCCGATCATTGACGCTAGATTGGTTATCTCTATAAATTTCGCTGTATCATTTGGACGAAGGAGGTGGTCATTATTTTCTCTAGAGACTAATGAGATATTCAAATTCGCAAACCCTGCTTCTTTCATATTTACAAGGATATCTTGATCTAAATGCCAGTATGATACTCCGTTCATGGCAACAAGCTCGATGTCGTTATTTAAAAATGTTTTTTTTATCTCCTTGCAAAAAGAGATGATGAACTCTTTTTTTAGTGTGAGATTGTCGTCTTCAAAATCAAATATTCGGACACCTTTTTGGTAGAGAAATTTCATTTCTTCAATTATTGATACAAGGTTTCTTTGTTGAAATTTTCTCCCAAATATTTCATGAGTAGTGCAAAAGCTGCATTTGTATGGACAACCCCTCGATGTTTGAATCATGCCGATAGGTTTAGATTTTAATTTATATGAGTCATAATTGAAGTTGTCACAAATAGGAGTAGGAATTTTATCAATAGGGTAGTTTGATTTAGGATTAAAGACGATTTTGTTATCTTTTTTGTACCCAAGAGAAGCGACATCTTGAATTTTTCTACTTCCGTTTAGATGTTCAACTAGTTCGATGATTGGTTGCTCTCCTTCACCAATAATTACGTAATCGATAAACTTATTTTCTAAAATATGATTAGGCATTGCTGAAGCGTGTGCCCCTCCAATCACAATCTTGCTTACTGGGAGCTTTTGGCGAAGTTGTTTTGCTATCTCTTCAACCTCAAAATAGTACGGTGTAAACATCGAGGAGATCCCTATTAAATCTGGCGAAAGTTTTGCGACACTATTTGCAATTAGTTCAAAATCTGCTCCGAAATGATAGTAGTGGTGAAATGTGCTAAACGGTGAGTGATCGTTTATAGAGTAAAAAGGCTTAAGTTTTGTCATAACTTTTGGAAGTGGCACCGTTTTTTTACCACTCTTGTGATGAAAATCGAGAATGGTTACTGAAATTTCAGGATAGTGCTGTTTAAGTGTAGAGCTTAAATAAAGGAGGCCAAGAGGAAAATGGCGAATGTCTGTATCGTAAAAATCTTGAATTGGAGGAGCGAGCAATACAATCTTCAATATTAGCACCTAAAAAGCTTAAAACGGGTTTAACATCTTTTTTTTTCACCTTTTTTGGTATATATACCAAAAAACATTAAAACGTTAGTTAAAGGAGTTAAAAATGCAATTTACTAATACACATATTAATTTGAAAACAGGTTTGGCCGAGATGCTTAAAAAAGGTGTCATTATGGATGTTGTAACAGCTGAGCAGGCAAGAATTGCAGAAGATGCTGGAGCGATAGCAGTTATGGCCTTAGAAAGAGTACCATCGGACATTAGAAGAGATGGTGGTGTTGCAAGAATGTCAAATCCTGAACTGATCGAACAGATTATGAAAGAGGTAAATATTCCAGTAATGGCAAAATGTAGAATTGGCCATTTTGCGGAGGCCCAAGTTTTAGAAGCAATCGGAGTAGATTTTATTGATGAGAGTGAAGTACTAACCCCTGCTGATGAAGCCTATCATGTTGACAAGCATCGTTTTAAAGTTCCTTTTGTTTGTGGTGCGACCAATTTGGGAGAGGCCCTAAGACGAATTGGTGAAGGTGCCGCTCTTATAAGAACAAAGGGTGAGGCAGGAACTGGTAACATCGTAGAGGCCGTAAGACACCTAAGACAGATCAATCAAGAGATTAGACGAGTTGTCTCGTTAAATGACGAAGAGCTAATGACTGAAGCTAAAAATATGGGTGCCCCTTATGAGCTTCTAAAAATTGTAAAACTTAATGGTAAACTGCCAGTCCCTAATTTTGCAGCTGGCGGTATTTCAACTCCAGCAGATGCGTCTTTAGTTATGCAGCTTGGAGCAGAATCAGTTTTCGTAGGCTCAGGTATTTTTAAATCAGAATCTCCAAAAGAGTTTGCTAGAGCAATAGTTAAAACTGTTGCTGAGTTTAATAATCCACGAGTAGTTCTTGATGCTTCTAGAGGTTTGAAAAATCCGATGATAGGCATTGAGATGAAGTCGATTCCACAAGATGAAAAATTAGCTAGTAGAGGCTGGTAATTCTGTGAGCAAAAAAAAATGCATAATAGGTGTTTTGGCACTTCAAGGAGCATTTAGTCTTCATAAAGATCATATAGAAAAGTTTGAGTGTGATTACAAAGAGGTAGTCACACTTAATGATCTTAATTCATGTGATGGATTAATTATTCCTGGTGGAGAGAGTGGAGTGATGTTAAAGCTCATAGATGAAAGAGGTATGAGCGATGCTCTTTCTGCTTTTGTTAGATCAAAACCTGTCTGGGGAATTTGTGCAGGATCAATTCTGTTAGCTCATCAAGTCTCTAGTCCTACTCAAAAATCTTTTGATGCAATTGATGTCGATATCGTTAGAAATGGGTATGGAAGACAAAATGAAAGTTTTGAAACTACAATAGAAGATTACACAGTATCATTTATCAGAGCTCCTATTATTAGCAGAATTGGAGATGGCGTGACAGTTGTTAATTCTATTGATGGTAAAGCTGTGGCCGTGACATCAAAAAATGTTCTGCTTACAACCTTTCATCCAGAACTTAGTATGAACTTTCCATCTGTTTGGCATAGAAGGTTTGTTTCTATGTGTAATTTAGTGTGATAAACTAAATGTGAAAATAGTGTAACAATGTAGTGTAACAATGCAAGTTTTTTCAAGGATAGATTTATGGGTGATATCACAAAACTAAAGGTATTGGTAGTTGATGACATGGCAACGATGAGAAGAATAGTATCAGATGTTTTAAAAGAGATGGGTATTTCAAATATTGGCCAAGCTGCAAGTGCGACTGAAGGTGCTGCACAGTTAATCGAAGCACACAAGACTGGGGCCCCTTATAATCTGATATTAAGTGATTGGAATATGCCGGAACTTTCTGGGTTAGAGTTTTTGAAGTTACTTAGATCAAAACCAACATTTAAAGATATACCGTTTATTATGGTGACCAGCGAGGATACTCAGGAAAATTTAACAGAGGCAGCAGCTCAAGGTGTGAGTGCTTATGTTAAAAAACCTCTTAATTCGGATGATTTAAGAGGGAAAATTGAAGCCATTTTCCCATAGGGAGAGGAGTTAGAAAATGTCGCTTAATGGACTATTGTCACTTGTTGTTTGTAGCAATAAGAGCGATCTTGAGGCGATCTCGACTCAGTTTTCTAGTGTTGGTTTACAGATATTAGTTGAAGAATCGATTATTAAAATTAAAGATATTTTAAAAGATAAGTACCCTCGCTTAATTTTGATAGAAGTAGATAAGGGTAGAGAAGAACGTCTGCATATCATTTCTGAAATCAGAAAACTTGGAAAATATAAAGAGGTGCCAATTGCAATTTTAACCTGTGCCAAATGTCAAAAAATTCAAAAAACAGCAAGAGACATGGGCGTGATTAAAATCTTAGATACTCCTACAAATAATAATGATCTTAATATGCTTTTAAAATGGGCAGAGAAAGAGTGTGAGAAAATCGTTTTAGAAAAAGATTACAAAAAATCTGGCATTAAGATGAGCGTAACTTTCGATGGCGATATTATAAGTATTAATGAGCTTGGTTATGCAATGGTTTCTCCTGTTAAATTTAAACCAAGAGACCGTTTGAAAATAGAATCAACCCTTCTTGATTCTATTGGTGCTTCAAAATGTGTTCAGCGAGTAGTTGCAGAGAGTGATCATGCCGCCGGTGGTTTTAAGACGATGTTAACATTTGCAGGTGTTGATGAGGCCACTGCTGCTAAAATAAGAACGTTTAGGGCCCAGTAAAAGGAGTTGTGTGGTAGAAGAAAAAAGAACTCAACCAGTTGTCCTCTCTATCGACACTGATTCTGAGTATAATAAAAAATTACAGAAGATACTCTCTGAGCTTGGAGTTAAACTAGTTTATACAACAAATATTCACAGCTTCCTTGTTGCATTTAAAAAAATTCGGCCAGATCTTTGTATTGCAGAACTTGATTTAGAAAATAAATATGTAACAGGAATTGAACTTGTAAAATCGATGCGAAGTCGTCTAGGCGGCAAATTTCCAATTATCATTCTTTCAAGACGTTCATATCGTCATGAGATTGATACAGTAATTGATGCAGGTGCGGATGATTATGTTATTAAACCTCTTGATTCCATTATTTTTGAAGCAAAACTTCGGGCCTTTATAAAACTCCAAACAGATACTAGGCCGCTTCCTCTTTTTAAGATTCCAGAGGTTGCAACAGCTTGTTCTTTTCAGCTTGGAATTGAGTTAGTAAAAATTTCAGAAAATGGATTTGTCTGGAAATCTCAAAATACGTTCTCTGTAAAAGGTTTTTTTTCAGTTCAAAACGATTTTATTCAAGAGGTGACAGGTAGATCAAAACCACTTCTCTTAAAGATTGATGAGTGCGAAGTCCATCAAGATCTAATTTTTGGAAGTTATAATACTATTAAAACATCGTTTGAAGAGTACGACACGGAGTTAAGGGCCAATGTTAGAAGATGGCTTGAGATGAATACATAAAAAAACAGAAGGTTTTCACCTTCTGTTTTTTCTTAAATTTAAATTAGAAATTTAAAAACTAGTAGCTATAACGTAAATAAGCTCTGATTACTTGGGCCTCTTTAGTAGCATTCATACCGTTTGCTAAAACTTCATTCATTGTCATCGGTACGCCACTGTAGTCATCAAAGAATCCATTACTACCTGTAAAATCATATTTGATTTTTGTGTAACGAAATTGAGCAGTAAGAGCTTTATCAATTAGTGGCATATTGTAATAGGCCTCCATCGCTTTACCTCTTGCTGCTAGTTTTGATCCAATGAGAGTGTCCTCTCCGTAAGTAAAGCTTCTCCAGTATTTATCACCATGGTTATACTCAAATCCTAGCCTATCTCCTTCTAGAAGATATGTAGGTATTTGTAGTCCAACCCAGTATGAGGTACCAGATTTTTTACTTGTTGAACCAAGCATTGCCATTCCTGGGTTTGGATCGGTTTTAGACCAAGCGTATGAGCCAAAAAGAGTTGTATCTTTTAGAAAACTGTTTGAGCTATTTCCGATACCGTTAATTTCAGCACTAGCAGCTCCACCTGTCAGCCCACCAAAATCAT
>DYOQ01000005.1:0-40926 GCA_020720455.1 Bdellovibrio sp. | reverse complement strand
CTGTAACCGATTAAATTTTTTCCACTAAACATGTTTAACTTTGTTCGGTACTGTCCATCATTATATGGAGTAAAGATAATTCCAAGCATATCAGCAGGCTTTGTTCCAGCTCCTTCAGCATAGTCAGTTCCAGAACTAGAAAATCTTGGAGTAACGTTACTTGTTCCTCTACCGCCACAAATTTTTAGATCCATTCCAGTAACTGGGATTAGTTTATCCATTTTAAAAGTCATGCTAAAACCATCAAACTCCATGTTGATAATGTGAGCTAGAGGGGAGCCATCTTTATCAAAACCTTCGCGGAAATTTCCAAGCATTCCACCAGTAGATGGCCTTCTTCCAATACTAAAAATCCAAGGAAGTTTATCCCATCCAAATAGGCCATCGCTAGTGTAAAAAATCGAAGCCTCTCTTACCCTTATAGAGTCTGAGTTTGGATTACTAGAAGCGACCCAGTCAAAGTACCTGTTGGTATCGTCTGAACTTGCGGCCATATCTTGGCCATAAAGTTTATAATAAGAGAGTTTACCAACGAATGATAATTTATCGTTATACTTATAAGCTGTATCGATCCATAGACGATTGGCCAAAACGCCATCAACTGTTTTGGTCGTACCATCTGCCATTTTATACTCGACTTGGTCGGCCTCAGATCTAAAATCGACACCTAATTTTAAGTTTTGTCCAGCAGACTTAATAGAGAGTGTCCTTACTTGTTCTTTGAGCATTTCTATATCGTCTTTTACGTCATCAGCAAACACGATTGTTGAAACAAGTGATGTTAACAACAAAAGTAGTGATAATTGTTTCATTTTTATTTCTCCTAAATAATATTATTTACAACCGCCAAGATCGTTACCACTGTCGGCCGCGTAGAACATCGTGAATGCTTCAAGTGCCGAAAGGTTTTTTGTGAAATCTGCACTTCCTAAATACTCTTTGGCATTTGGATAATCTTTTGAATACTGTTCAATAAATTTTTTCCCACTATCTTTGAAAAAACGTTTCCACTCTATCTGAAGTCTTTTTCCTGCAAAATCTTTTCCATTCACGTCATTAAATTTTGCTCTTAAGTTTGTTAGATAGAAATTTTTCCCATCAATAACTTCCTTACTCTCTTTCGCTGCAAAAACAGAGAACGAGAGCGTGAACATTAGCATGAGCATTGTAAAAATTTTCATAATTCATTCCTTCGTTGATGAAATTTTTTAGATAAAATATCTAAGTTAATAAATTGCTATTAAAATGGTACATATAAGCTTAAAACTTGTAAATTATAATTTTTTTGCACTTTTAATTTCGATGATTTGTTCCGGTACGTTGCTATGTGGCCCTTTGTTGTTGGTTTTTACTTTTCGTATTTGATTAACCACGCTCATACCTTTGATAACTTTCCCAAATACAGCGTATCCAAACCCTTTTGGCGTTCCGTCTATATGGTTTAAAAAGGTATTTTCGTTAACGTTAATGAAAAACTGTGCCGTAGCACTATCTACTTCACTAGTTCTTGCCATTGCAACGGTTCCTTCGCTATTTGTTAATCCGTTAGTAGCTTCGTTTTTAATTGGATTTTTTCCCTCTTTTTGATTCATCTCTTTATCAAATCCTCCGCCTTGAATCATAAAATTATCGATTACGCGGTGAAAGATGGTTCCGTTGTAAAAACCGGCCTCAACGTATTGTAGAAAATTTTTCACAGAGATGGGGGCCTCTTTTTCAAACAGCTCAATCTGGATTTCACCATACGTTGTATCTAACGAAACTGTAGAGTTTTGGCAAAAGCTAGGCATAATTGTAAACATCATAATCAGAATCGTTAATATTTTCATTTTTCTACCTCTTACAATAATAAAAGGGCCACTTACATTAAATAAGAGGCCCAGCGATTTTTTTTAGAAAGATTTATTATACAAGGTTTACAGAGATTAGCATCATTGAGAAATGTGCTAGCATTCCGTAGCAAGCCTCTCCTACCATGTGGTACTCATAAGCGTTTCCACCAAGAGTAAATGTAATTGTAGGATTAATAAAATGGCCATCAGCGAAACCTTCAGAAGTTATAGCGATTACTACCTCTTCTCCTGCAGCATTCAAGGAAATCTGTTTGGTTTTTGGATCAATCTTGTTAAGAGTAATATTGAACGCAACTTCTCTATCTTCTAGTTTGTAAGTTACGTTGCCTCCAAGAGTGTTATTCTCTTGTTTTTTAAATTCAGCTCTAATTGTTTGTCCATACTTTCTTATTGTAATTTCAGATGTGAAGATTGACTCATCTAGAACACCAAAAATTACAATGCCATTCATTTCCCCAGCAAATGCATGGTCATAAGTTACTAGGCTAGCATTGGTCCCTGTTAATTTCCCTTTCGGGTGTATTTCGGCCATAACAGCAACGGTTAGCATAAGAGAAACTAGTCCAATTAAAATTTTTTTCATAAATTGCTCCTTAATTAATTTTGCAGTCCATTTTTTTCAGTGATAAATTAGATAATGGTTGATTTGGTTTGTACAGTTTTTTTTAAATGGTTAAGCGATGTGCCATTAAAACAGCAATAGGAGAGTTAAAATGAGTTGGAGAAAATGTAGTATATGCAAAAAAGATATTCCACTAGGTGGTATTTATCAGGTCTGTAGTATCTCAAGTTGTAGAAAATCTGTTTTTTGCTCGGTTACTTGTTGGGATGTGCATAACGGTGTTATGGGCCATAAGTCAGCGTGGGCAGAGGAAGAGGTCGCCCCGACATCATTAGATGAAACAGGTGGATTACGAAGAAAAATTATCATCACTGGCGATGCTTCAAGCCGAACAACAGCTGCTGCTAAAGCAGATATTCCAAGAGATATCTTAATTGTTGTTTCAAAGTTAAAAAGCTATATCAAAGCAAGAGCGGATATGAATACTTCTGGCGATGTGGCAGAAGTTCTTTCTGATATAGTAAGAACAGAGTGTGATAAAGCGATTGAAAAGGCCAGATCAGAAGGTAGAAAGACGGTGATGGATCGGGATTTCTAGATGAAGATGACCGGAGATGCTGTAGTCTTAAGTGGAAGTGGAGAAGATCTTTCAATTCTTTTAGTTAAAAGAAAAAATGAACCTTACAAAAATGGTTGGGCCTTCCCTGGCGGATTTTTAAATGCGGGCGAAGACCCATTAGCTGGAACGAGACGAGAGTTGCTTGAAGAGACTGGATTGGTTATTGATGATGATTTAGTTTTTCCTCTTACAGTTAGAGATAAATATCGCAGGGATCCGAGAGGAACAGTGCGGACGTTTCCATTTCTATTCTTAACGAAAGAAGAAAAAAATGTTTCTGGTATGGATGATGCGCTAGATGCCAAGTGGGTGAGGGTTTCAGCGATTGATGAATTAGCGTTTGATCATGGAGCGATTCTTGCTGAAGCGATAGGTCTTTTCTTTCCATTTATTTCAAGCAGAAAAGGTGTTCCAAGCATTGATCTACCAAAGATGTTTAGTTGTGGAAAAAATTTGGGCCAAGATTTTAATCACCAAGTTACAATTTTTGGTGGAAGTTTTTCACCACCGCACATGGGCCATAGTAGTTGTTTGACACTTTGTCCTTCTTCAAATTTATTAATTGTGGCCGATAGCAATCCTTGGAAAGAGAATAAGGGAGAGTGTTGTTATTGGAAATCGCTAAAGTTGATCTGTAATTTTTTTGAAAATGTGGCACCTATTTATCCAGGTTTCTTTGGAAGAGAGAGTCCTAATTATACGGTTGATTTGGTATCAACTATTAACTCAACAACGAGAGAACTTATTCTTGGAGATGATACGTTTGCAGATCTGTTTAAATGGAAAGATCCAGACCGTTTATTAAAAATAGTTGATAAAATATGGGTTGTTCCTAGGGATGGGGACGCTGGTCAACGTTTAGAGTTAATCAAAAAAATTAACTCTGGTTATTCTGTTGAAATTGAAGTGCTGAAAAACCATCAATACGAAAATTTGTCATCAACGTTGATTAGAAAATAGACTATTTAGGAACAGTCATCGCTCTTGTTGAGTTTTTATAAAGAGACATTAGCTGTTTTGTAATTATACCAGGTTTTCCAGTTCCAATTGTAACGCCATCTAAAGATTTCACAGGTACGATCTCTCTCGTTGAACTACTCATGAAACACTCATCACTATTTTTAATATCATCTGGAGTAAAGTTAAGCTCACTTGCCTTTAGTCCACGTTCTTTGATGAGTTTTAAGAGTTGTTGCTTAGTTATTCCATCGAGAATTCCAGCATGAAGTGGAGGAGTGTTGATAACCCCATCTTTAATTATCCAGATATTACTACAAGTTCCTTCTGTGACAAACCCTTGCTGGTTTAGCATTATGGCGTCGAACGCTTTTTGTTTACTAGCTTCGGTCATGGCCATGACGTTATTTAAATAGTTGCCAGATTTTATACTTGGATCAGTGGCATTTTTGGGATTTCTCATAATTTGGGCAGTTATTAGTGTAACACCATCTTCGTACCACCATGAAGGATACCCTTTTAAATGTTTGGTGATGATGATTAAATTATTATTTGTGCTTAGGTTTGGGTCTAGTCCAATCTCACCCTCTCCTCTTGTTATGATTACTCTGATGTAAGCATCATCTTGGTTAAGTTTTACGAGGGTTTTGTTGATTTCATTTTTAATTAACTCCCTCGAGTGAATCATCGGGATGCTTAATCGCTCAGCGGAGTACCACAGTCTATCTAAGTGTTCATCGAGTAGCACGGGTATACGGTTATAGGTTCTGGTTACTTCATAGATTGAATCACCATAAAGAAATCCTCTGTCAAAAACAGAGATTTTTGCATCTTCAATGTCTACTAATAGGCCATTTATATTTACTACAGGTACAATTTTCATGATGAACCAACCTTATAATAGGTAAAGAGTTGAAGGTGAGAGTATCACGCACCTTGAGTAATATTTCAAGGTGCTTGCAGTTGTTATTAAAAGAAATTATACTTTTTAAGTGAAAAAGCATTTTTTAACTTATCTGCTCTCTTTTTTTATCGTAACGATAGTGATCGCTGATGAGGTTTCTAATACAGTAAGATTTAATTTACCAGATGATTATGATCGCAATTCAGGTTCTGCTACAATAGTCTCTCCTGGTAGTTTTGAACTGTATGCAGAAGAGGGAACAGATGGTGGAAGTAGTTTTTCCGCTCCTGCTAAAATTTATATTCCAGTTGATGAACAAGATGGGGGGGGCGTAAATGAGGCCCGGCAAGCTATTTATGCAGGTATTCCAACGGAGCTTAGCGGAAGTTATACGGGTACCATTTCAGTTAAGCTTGAGGCTGAAGTAATTGATAGTACCAAGCGACGGGTGTGCGTATTAACTAAGATTGGAACAGAATCTTCTGGGGATTGGCAGAGAATTCCGTTTGATGATAATAGTTGCGGTTCATATATGGATCAATCTGGAAGTTATGAAGTTACTTGTCAGTTCGAATTCTCAAGTATCTCAGGTTTAACAGCAGAAAATTTAACTGAAAATAGTACAAAGTCTAACGTTTACGCCTACTTTTTTCTGGCCACTCTTAATAGCAGTGGAGCAGATACATGTGAAGAGGACGTTTCAAGTCCAGTCAGTGACATAACCGCAGATAGTGTAAAAGGCGGGGCGTTTGTTCAATTCTATCTATCGAGTGCTGTTCCTGATGCAGATGATGACACGGTTGAAATAGATTCTACGATATCACCAAGAGATGAACAGGCCGTTGTTCATATTGCAAGTGCAGATAATATTTCAAACAGCTATAAGACAATTGCTTATAGTATTGGTTCAGAAATCGGAGCTGGATCATTCCCAGATTCTTATCGAAATAGTATTCATAAATTTTATCCTTTTATAACATCAGGTGATTTGACTGTTGATGATCTTACAAACAATACGACATACTATTTTGCAATAGCGAGTGTTAATAAGTTTCTTTTTGCGACGAAGTTAACAGCATCACATGGAGTGGAACCTAAACCGTTTGAAGAGCTACTCGATCAACAGCAATGTTATTTGTTGACAGCTGGATTTCAAAATCCTCACTATGTTTTGGATTATTTTAGATCACTCAGAGATAATGTTTTATTGAAAAACAAATTTGGAAAGATTTTTGTATTTTGGTATTATTCAACAGCTCCAAAGTATGCTCACATTATAAAAAATAGTTCAATCCTTAGCGCACTGATCAGGTTGGCAGGATATGTCGGATATTTTTTAATTAAATATTTTATGATGGTTCTATTCGTTACAATTATGTTAACTTTTATTGCGCTTTGGTTTAAAATTTTAAGAAGAGGCCATGCTAGGGGGATTTCTTGAGGAAAAGAGGTGAAACAATAGTATTAGTTGTTGATGATGAGCCAGATATTCTCGAACTGTTAGAAGAAGAGTTTAAGTACGTAGGCTTTATGGTAAGAAAGGCCATTAGTGGTAATGACGCTGTTAAAATACTTCAAAAAGAAAAAATAGATATTGTTGTTTCAGATTTTAAAATGCCAAATGGAAGTGGAATGGTTGTTCTTGATGCTGTCAATAAATTTGATGCTGCATCACGGCCACTCTTTTATTTTGTTTCTGGTGAGGCAGATGTTAGCATTGATGATGCTATAAGTGCCGGAGCTCGCAAGTTTTACGCAAAGCCGTTTGATTTAGAGAAGCTTATCATCGACATTGGAACTGATGCGGGTGTTGAGATGACTGGTTTTGGTAAGTGAATCTAGGTAAATGGGCAGCAATAGATATTGAGACAACCGGTATTGACCCTAGTGGTGATAATATCATAGATGTTGGTTTTTTGCAGTTTGAAGGAACCAAGTTAATAAGAAAATATTCATCCCTTGTAAATTATCAGGGTAAGTTATCTGAGTTTATCAAAAAGCTTACTGGTATTAATGAAAAGATGTTACGAAGCGCTCCTAAGCCTGATGAGGTTTTTCATGAGCTAGAAGAACTTTGTGGCCACACTTTACTTGCACATAATGCTAGTTTTGAAGAGTCATTTCTCCGCGACATTTTAGATAAAAATCGTTCTTTTGATAGTGGTGGTGTAGTTTATGCTGATTCAATGCCATTTTTGTCATCCTTATTCCTAGATAGAGGTTCATTAAAGCTTGAAGGATTTATTGTCGATTTTGGGATTGCAGAGAGTGAGATGCATCGAGGAATTGAGGATTCGGTTGATCTGTTAAAAGTTATTTTGCTTGCTAGCTTGATCACAAAAAAAGATTTAGAACGGTATCAGATAATAAGTAATTTAATAGTTAAATATCAGTTGGAAGATTTTTGGTATTATAAATTTTTGATGCTAGATTTGAGCGATCTAATTGCTATCGGGCACGAGATCGGCTTTGATCTGCTTAACGCTTATGAAAATTATCTCTCTAAAAAAAGTGTTGAAAGTCAGCAGGTATCTGTAGCTAGTGTACCGAGCGTACCAACTGAATTTTCTGGTGATAATGTAAAAGCAATTTTGAGAGATGTTGAAAGATTAAATACTGTTTTGCCTGGATATCGTTTTAGAGATGGACAAGAGTTGCTGTCTCTAAGAGTTGGCCAATCCTTTAAAAACGAAATTCATTCTATTGTTCAAGCGCCAACAGGTACGGGAAAAACTCTTGGTTATTTAATTCCTGCTGCACTCTATGCAATGTCAGAGAAAAAGCAGGTGTTGATTGCAACAGGGACAAAAACATTACAAAAGCAAGCAATCACAAAAGATATTCCAATTTTAAGAAAGATGCTCGGTGCTAATGAGAATAGGTTGAAGGTTAAACATTTGATGGGATCAGGGAACCATTTTTGTGAACTGTTATTTAGGCAGTTTAGTGAAGATGGAGATCTATTGAAGGGTGCAAGAAGTTTTGGGGCCAGATTTGCTGAGTTTTATTTTGATCTAGTTTTTTATCATAATGCAAGATTAGGCGCGGATGATTTTGCAATTACAAAAGAGCAGTTACCGTATGTTTTAACGAAACAAATAGAAGAGTTGAAAAGTATGGAGAGCTCAGTTCTTGTTGATTTTCGTTCATGCATTGGTAAACGTTGTCCCCATAAAGAGAGATGCAGCTATATTAGGGGGATTAAAGAAGCAATGGGCGCAGACATTATAATCGGTAATCACGCGCTAATGCTTACTTGGCCAAATAGTTTTAAGCGGCCAGCATATATTGTTGTAGATGAAGCACATAGGCTTGAGTCAGAAGTGACGAATGCGTGTAGCTTAGAGGTAACTGGTGCAGAGTTAGAGCAGTTATCTAAAAATTTTTCAAATTTTTTTGGAATAGGCCCATTATTTTATTTGATAGGAAGTAGTGAACATTATGAGCGTAATGCAACTGAAGTTATAAACAGTATTAAAGTCGAAATTTCTTCATTGAATAGTACGCTGGCAGAACATCTAGAATCATTGCGAGAAATAGTTGAGTCATATTTTCATAAAATGCCTCGCTATACTGATCAGTATTGGAATGAACAACCAATGATTGAAAAAAATAGAACGACAGATACACTTGCGATAACGATAATTAATAAACTTGAAAGTATCTCATTCTGTTTAGAGTTAGCACTGAAGCTTCTTGGGAAATATTGTGAGGAGTTTGAGTCTGATGCAACGAGCGGGCAAGTGGCCGAAGAGTTCTCGACGGCATATTCACGCTTTAGTTCGTTTGTTTCAAAATTAGAAGAGAGTTTTATTGCTCTCAAAACCTCTATAGATGGAAAAGATCAGTACGCAAATTCCATTAAGTACCATAATGACTATGGTTTGGCATTTAGTTGTGCTCCTATTAATTCCGGTAAGGTTGTTCACGATACGCTTCTTGTTCCATCTAGCGCTGTAGTCTTTACATCTGCTACTCTTGGAAATTTTGAAAATGTAACTGGAGTCAAAGGTGTTGAGTGGTCGACTGGTTACTTGTATCTTGACCCTAAAAAAAGATTTAAGACTGGATTAAATGTTCCATACTGTTTTGATTATGAACATAGGGCCAAACTTTTTCTTTGTGATAATGTACCGGCAATGCTTGATCAAACTTTTATCCCCGAGACTGTTGGTAAGCTTATTAAAACTATAGATGAACTTGGTGGGAAAACACTTTTATTGTTTTCTTCGAAAGTAAGGTTTGATCAAGCTGTTGAGTTGTTGCTAGCAAAGTTTGAAGGTCAAATCCCTGTGCTCATACAAGGTATGTGTAATAACTGTGTCGAAGAGTTTAAAAAAAATGAAGGGAAGGCAGTACTTGTTGGGATGGAGTCGTTTGCAGAAGGGATTGATATTCCTGGCGCTGCTTTACAGTTGGTATTTATAGATAAGATTCCAGATGTCAGAATGGATTTGGTAATTCAAAAAAGAAGAGATTTTTTTGATGCCAACATCGGAAGTGAGTTTAGTGAATATTATCTTTCAAGCAGGGCGCTTAGTTTAAAACAAAAATGTGGCAGGCTTCTTAGAACGGAGAGTGATCACGGTGCGATTATCGTAGTTGATTCAAGAATTAAAAAGTGGAAGGGAGATACTATGGAAACTTTTGCAAAACTACTTTCCCCATACAAGTTTGTAAGGACAACGTTTGAAGATAGTTGTCACTTGGCCAAAGAGTTTATTTGTTCTCATCAAGATTGTTAAGATATTTAATCTCTATTCGATTATTTTTGTTTTCTTCTATTAAATAAGGGATGCCGTCATATTTACTTAAAAAAACATTTATTACTTCTGTGCTTTTTGTGTTTTGTTCGCTAACTGAGTCACCTTCACTTTTATAAATCGCAAAATGGGTTCCCTCCATCGATTTATCTTTAATTTTAATAGGACAACTTGTGAGAGAGAGTCTTTCAAGTGCGATAACTTTTGTTACTGGTTCAGATTTGTAGTCCCAATTATTGGTGCTGGTGATAACATTTTGAAGCACCCTTGAATTAATACTAATTCTATTTGCCTTAGTAAAAAGAACACCGGTAACGGCCGTTGGAGTTGCGATGTGAAATTTTGGTGTTGTAGGGTTTTCCGATGTGAACTCTTCACCATTACACTCGAACACATATTTGAGTCGGTTAGTTCTGTTGTCGTATGAAAACCGTTCTTCGGCCGCTTCTTTCCCTAGTGATTTTTTTATCGTAACTTTAATTGGGATGTAGTCTTTGTTGGCAATAACTTCAGTTGAAACAAGTAAAAACTCACCACTCGGTGTTCGGCACGTCAGTTGTGATTCAAATGTCAAAGTGGACTCTTTAACATCCTTGTAAACGTTAAAAATCTCCTCGGCATATGATTTATCATCGCTAATATAATCATAAGCGCCTCGGTATATTTTTTTTTGTCCATGTTTCTCACTTGCGGCCATATTGCTTGCTACATTTTATAGAGGATTATGTGCCAAGTGTAGCCTGAAAGATTTGTCCTTCGCTCTTTTAATTGAGCATTTACCATTTGATTTTTCTGAGACTAAGAAATCATAAAATTCTGGCAGTGTATCAGCAACTTCAAGAATCGATTTCCCTTCGTGTTCTCCAAAGTCGATAAATACTTTGTCTTCTTCGAAAATACCTGTAAGTGGACTAACTTCGACATTCGACACCATCACTTCCCTCCCTGGAATAAATAGGCAGAATTCTAAAGTAGCTAGAGAGCTACAAATTAGATTTTGAGGTAAATTTTATGAAATGTAAAAGATTTTAATTAAAAGATTTTAATTAAAATCTTTTGAAGTTAATGTTTATCAAACAGATTTTTAAAAAAGTTTACAATCATTCGATATTCGTGAGTATAGTTGTCGGCCATTAATGGCTTAACCAGATTTAAAGCATCAAACAACGGAGTTGCCTTTCTGTAGGGGCGTTCGTTAGTCATTGCAGATATGATATCCAAAATAGAGATGATCACTGTTTCTAATCCATGAATAGTAATTTGCTCTTTATCAATGTTAGCTCCAAGAAGTGAATGAGTATGGTGATTTTTAATTATATCCATGTAGGTGTTCGTAATTCCAACTCTTCCTTTTAAAATTTGCTCAGATTGTTTTGCATGTTCCATTAATATAGTAATGTCTTCTTCACTTAACTCTTTTTGAAATAGCAGACGCTCTGGAATTGTTGACATCCCAATATCTTTAAAATAACTGGTGATGAAAAGATTTTCGATCTCTCGATCTGAAAATAGAGCAGACCTTTTTAATATTCCAACCAAGAAGACAGAGGAGACCATTGGCTGCGCAAGAACGTAGTGGTGCCCATTTCTGAGATAATTTTCGATAAGAGGTCCGATTATTTTTGGATTGCTTATTAAAAATTTTGCAAGATTTTTAACTGACTGAACTTGGATCTTTAAGAGTTCATCGTTACTAGGACAGTTGTATAGGTAACGCAGAGTTGTGGAGAGTAGGTTTAGTTGGTTGCTTGCTTTTCCTAGCGTATCTCCAATTGAGAGCGATCTTGTATTGGTAACTAAGTTTTGAACTTGAGCATCGATTAGAAGTTTATGTTCGTCTTCATAGGCAAAAAAGCTAGTGTGGCCTTCAAGTACAATTCTTTTTATGTTTACGTTGTTGCCGCTACTGCTTTTCATTATGATGATTTTAAATTCGCCGTTTATTAAACCGTAAATATCACATGGAATGGCCGGCAATCCTAAAAAGTCTCTTATGGAGATTTGGATCATTTTAACTTGGTTTGTATTTTGTAGTATGAACTTGGTTGCTTCCCTCATTTGCATATTTTAGCATGTCATGTTTTATAGGCATATAACGAGGCATTTTTGTCTAATAGTTGATTAAGATGGTCAGGATCTTGGCCATGAAAATAAATTATTATCTTACTTGGTTATTATTTTTTTACTATTTAGCTTATTCTCCGAAATGTATTTGTATGTGTTTATTTTGAATTGTAGGTAAGAATTGGCAAAAAAATTATTAATGATATTTGTGATATTTGTGTTTGCAATGACGATTGTCAGTGCTGATGTAAATGAATGTTTAAAACAAGTGTTGTTAAATTTAGAGGATAGTGGTGCTACCATCGAGTTTATAAAGGCCACAAAGTGGAATAGAGAAAACATACGTTTACCAAGTTTACCTTTAAAGACACTTCAAAAATACAGCAGTGTTGATATCGGAATGCTAATTATTAGGAGGCACTATCTTGGTCAAGAGGCTCTTGTAAAAGAAATGAACTTAAAAAATGGTTTTGATTATAAATCTAAAAAAATCAAAATTGCATTGGCAGCGACAGAGGATGATATTTTTTCTATATTAAAAACAGGAGAGTTTTTGAATTATCATCAAGTAAAGAAAACAAATGGTGAATCTTTGTTAAGTCAGAGACGGGGTGTAGAAAATAGGCTCATCGGAATAAATTATGGTGATGAGAACATAGCTGAAAATGTAACTAATCAAAAGAATATTGCTCTTATTCAGGAGATTAGGCCTAAATCGGCTTACTTGTTTCTTGGTGATTTGCCACAGTATCCAGATCTAGGTGCAACACGAATAAGGAGTCAGTACGGCAATATTTTTGCTGTTATGAAAAATGAAGTTAAGGATAGAGCAGTGTTTACAACTCATGATAGTTTGGCTGCGAATACTGCATATACATTTAATGCTAGACCTAAAGAACCCTTGCGAGCGACACCAGATGGCCATGGTGATTATTCATCCTATTTTGAAGCGCAAATCTACGGCCGTTTGACCCTTGATGACGTCGATTATTGGATGGTAGATTTAGATGGCCTAACCCCCTCCGAGATAAAAGAATTGAAAGAATCTTCAGGTACAAGTTTAAGCAAACTGTTAACTACTGGAATTCCAGTTTATAAAGCAAGAGCTGTATCTTATGGAAAAAGGAGAGAAGTAACAAAGGGAACAAAAATAAATAAAGATTAATGATGATTTAGCTACAAAAGTTGTCGCTTTCTAATCTTAAAACCGACATGTTATGTGTAAATGTTTGCTTGTAACGTCACGAAATAAAAAGAATGTAATCATTTGCATACCATTAAATGTGAATGAGCGGTAAAATCTATCAACAACAAAGGTGGACGTTATGGCCTTCTCAAAAAAAAGTAGTGGTATAGACTTAGTGTATAATTATTTAACGTCAGATAACGGATTGGTACCAGAGATGAAGTTAGTTGATGGTGGCGCTCTAATTTTTCATTGGGCCAACTGGAAGGATACTTGTTTGTTTCAAAGAAACGAAGTTAGAAGGAATCGGGTATCACGTAAAAAACTTTCAGCGCTTGCGGCAGAGCTTGAAGAGTATAAAAATCAAAAAGTTTGGATAACCTCTAAAATAGAGGTCATTGAGACTAACTTGTTTGAGCTCTACCAATTTTACCTAGATCCAAGAGTCAGGATGGCGTGGTTAAATAAAGATCGAGAGATTCTGGTTTCACTTGTAAATAGCAGTGGCCCATATGTTGCTCTTAGTTCGATGAGGTGGTTCTCAGAAGAGATATATAAAAAATTTGTCTATCATAAAATTTTAACTGGAAGTATGCCATTACGCTCATTTCGGATCGGAGTTAATATTCCTGCCGAGGTCTGGTTAGACCGAGATGGTGTTGAGCGAATTACTGTTCACATGAAGCAGTTGTCTGAGTCGGGAATACTTTTCTTTTTTGATGATAAAAAAAGTTTCTTTAAATTTACAAGTTCAAGTTATATGAAGGTCATTCTTTTCGGTCGTGATTGGACGCAGTTTACAGATGGTTGTTCTTGCTCCGATATGCTTGGGAACAGCATTATTAAGTGCTATGACGATATTGTCGTATCATCAGAACTGCCATCTTATATTTTAAAAAGATATAATAATGACGTTAACATAAAAATCTCAAGTGGTGGCGGGCCATATTTCTTTTTTGTTGGATATAACGATCTAATTTGTCAACATGGAAACAACACAATTCAAGAATTACTCCGACCTATTGTGGCCGGAGTAATGGATGGTATAGGGGAGTCATTAAAGAGGGCAGCTTAATTGCCTAGATAAGCCCTGTTAGCTCTTGAATTAGCTCTTGAGAGCGTCCAACGAAAGCGGTTCTATCTTTTTGTTCAAGGCCAACAGAGGAGATTGTTGCAAGATCTTTTACGTGAAGACATAGCTTCTTCGCAAGTTCTTTATTCTCTCCTTTCTCCCAGATTTTATATGCATTTTTTATTAGTTCACTACCAGGATTAACGACTAAGGTTTTTTTAATAGGGAAACTTCCGTTTTGATTCCCCATTGACCTTGTCATCTGTTGTAACCGTTTCATTGACTCATCAACTTTGAAATAAGCAGGAGATGTTGTATTTTTAATATTTTTTACTTCAATTTCTAGGTTTGATGAGAAGAAATCATCACCATCTTTGTCGTTTTTATCATCTTTTTTCTTGTCATCACCAACTAGGATTAGTTTAAATAGATCTTTTATTTTTAAGTCAGTATCAGAAGCGTTGCCAACCTCTAAAAGGTTCTCTATTTCACTATCAATCGCTGCAAATTTGTAACTACTATCTCCTTGTTTGCGCATTTCCACATGTTGCATAAAGTGTGGATCTATGTGTTCTTCTGTTTCAAGGCAGTGAATCCCTTCTGATAGAAGTTGTGCTCTTAACGAGTGATCTGATTTCTCTTTCTCAAAATAAATAATTTTATCTTTTAGTTTATCTTTGTAGTTTTCAGGAACAGATGTTGTGTACTCTGTCATCGTCTGATATTTTCCATCAGAGTTTTTAAAGATAATCATCTCTCTCATTAACTCATCAAACTTGGTGTCAGAAATAATTCCGTATTTTGTAAACAGACCGATGTCTTCCCATATTTTCTCGAATTTTTCCCGATCATTGCTAAATAGTTTTTTTAATGATTCAGCAACTTTTTTGATAATGTAGTTTGATATCTTTTTAACATTAGGATCTCCTTGGAGGGAAGATCTTGAAACGTTAAGTGGAATATCAATAGAATCGATGGCTCCTTTTAGAAGTGATAAAAATTCTGGAATAATATTTTTTACACTATCTGAAACGAATACCTGCTTGCAATATAGTCTAATGTTTGATTCGTTAAACGGTCGATTCAGATTGAGTTTCGGAAAGTATAAAATACCATCAAGTGTAAACGGGTGGTCAACTTTCAAATGAATCCAAAATAGAGGCCCTTGATCCATTGGGAAAAGCTTTCTGTAAAAATTTATGTAGTCTTCATCTTTCAGTGTTGTTGGATCTTGTTTCCAAAGAGGTTTTGTATCGTTTAGTGCTTCAGGGGCCTCTTTTTCTTTTTTATCATCATCTTTGTTTTTTGTTGTTTCAACAAAAATAGGGTACGGCATAAAGTCGCAATGGTTTCTGATGGTTCCTTTTAATTTGTACTCGTCTAGAAACTCTTCACCATCTTCATTTATGTGTAAGGTGATAGTCGTTCCAATTTCGTTTCTGTTTGATTCGCTAAATATATAATCAGTTTCGCCGGTACAGGTCCATTTTGTTGGTTTTGCTCCTGCCTCCATTGAAAGAGTATCAATATCTACTCTTGATGAAACCATGAACGAAGAGAAGAAACCTAGTCCAAATTTTCCGATAATATCTTTGTTGTCACCGCTGCTATCTTTAATTTTTTCGACAAAATCTTTGGCCCCAGAAAATGCTAGTTTTGCGATATATTTTTCTACCTCTTCTTCTGTCATTCCTATTCCGTTATCTGTAACCTGAATGATTTTTTCGTCCTTATTAATCAGAATTGAGATTTTCCCATCTGGAATTTCTTGATTTTTTATTCGACCCAGAGTTGATCGCTTAGTGATAGCATCACTTGCGTTTGCGATTAGTTCTCTAATAAAAATATCGTGCTCTGAGTAGAGCCATTTTTTTATAATTGGAAAAATATCCGCAGTATCAACAGAGATAGAACCTTTTCGATTTGTCACTTTTGCCTCCTAAAAATGGTGAACATTAAGCTAAGTTTATTAACTAACCTAAAAATAGTGGCATATTCGCAAACGTCAAGGTATGTTACAGATACTTTTTTTTGGGTTTAAGCGTTGGCCTTATTTCAGAGAGGTTTGGATGGATAAATTAAACGAAAAGGAAAAGATTATTGTGGTCACAACAGGTGGGACCATTGAGAAAAGCTATAACGAAGAGGATGGAACCTTGCAAAATAGAGAGTCCATCGTTAAACGAGTAGTCTTTGACAATCTTCGTCTTCCATATACCTATGTTTCGTATCACTCCATTATTGGCAAAGACTCATTGGAGATGACTGATTCAGATAGAGAGTTGCTCTATATGTTTTTGAAGAACATGCTTAAAAATGGTGATCCAATTGTTGTAATTCATGGTACTGATACGATGAGTGTCTCTTTAAAGTACTGTTATGATCGGTTGATAAATGAAGGTTTATCAGTTGCAATCGTATTCACTGGCGCAATGAAGCCGGTGGAGTTTCTAGATAGCGATGCAGTTCAAAATGTTACAGAGGCGGTTACTGCGGCAAAACTTCTACGGCCAGGCCTCTATATCTCTTTTCATGGCCGAATTTTTAAGGCCCCTAACGTCCGCAAAAACTATCAAAAAGGGACGTTTGAAGCATTTAACTGTACTGACTGAGAAGCATTTAACTAGTTGAAATTACATTAACAACTGAAGTCGGTGCTTGCGGTAAGTTATAACCTGTATTATAACTTACTAGGTGTTTTTTTTCAACTAGGTTTATATTTATGACGTCATTAAAAATTAGAAAAGTAGGAAACTCGCTTGGAATTATTTTACCAAAAGAGATTCAAGATACTATGGAAGTGTCTGAGGGTGATGTTATTGAACTAACAAAAATTTCAAAGAAAAAAATGCTTTTGGAGACACTTTTGCATCACCATAGTGAGTGGAAGTTTGAAGAAAGTTCAGAACTAAGTGAAGAGGACAAAGAGTGGCTGGACTCTGATTTCGGAGAAGATGAGCATATCCGATCTGTATCAAAAGTGAGATTTGTAGCAAAGCTTGGCAACGCCAGTGACATTGAGATGGCGATTGTTCAAAAACACCTTCAGGCAACATTCTCTGCATAATATTTCGATAAACAGTATTACCCTTGACAAATTTTTATCTGTTACCAAATTTATAGTATAATCTTAAATAAATTAGGCCAAGGAGGCAGAAATGATAAAAAGATTTGCGCTATTTTTTGGAGTTAATATTGCGATAATGGTGACCGTTACCACGATTCTTTCTCTACTTGGCGTTGGCAATTATATGAACGCCTATGGAATTGATTATACCTCACTTATAATTTTTTGTTTGGTCTGGGGTATGGCCGGCTCCTTTATATCCCTTATGCTCTCTAAATTTATGGCAAAAACTATGTATGGAGTTCAGATTATAACTCCAACTGGCCAGTATGGAGATCTTGTAAGAAGAGTACATACTCTAGCATCAAGGGCCGGAATCGTTGTGATGCCAGAAGTTGGAATTTATAACTCACCAGAGGTAAACGCGTTTGCAACTGGCCCGAGCAAAAACAATTCTCTAGTAGCAGTATCAAGCGGCCTTCTTTCAAAAATGAGCAGTGATGAAGTTGAAGGCGTTTTAGCGCACGAAATTGCTCACATTGCTAACGGTGATATGGTTACGATGGCCTTAGTTCAGGGTGTAGTAAACGCATTTGTAATGTTTCTTGCTAGAGTTGTTGCGTTTGCAATTTCATCTGCAATGAGCAGTAGCGATGATGAAAAAAGCGAAGGCATTGGAGGCCTTGCGAATTACGTAGTAGTAATGGTGCTACAAATAGTTTTTGGAATTTTAGGTTCTATCATTGTTGCATTTTTCTCTCGTTATAGAGAGTACCGTGCTGATTCGGGTGGAGCTAAACTTGCTGGAAAGGAAAAAATGATAGCAGCACTTTCTGGACTTACTAGGACTTATGAATCTTTAGCACAAGGTGGCCGAAGTGAAGTAAGAGCGATGCAGATTTCTTCAAAATCGAGTTTGCTAGCACTCTTTTCAACTCACCCATCTTTAGAAAATAGGATCAATGCACTAAAGAGAGCAGTTCAGTTAGTTTGATATGGATGAAAGCTCTGTTATGTCGAAGTTGGTGTGTTAATCAATGTTAAAAGTGTGTCTAGTATAACTTGATGATGAGTGATATTAATAAAATGTGAAGATTTTGGAACAATAATAAGTTCGAAAAATCCACTCTCTTGTAATCGTTTTAGAGATTGAGCAGAAATAGAACTAAAATCTTCAGCTACAAGAATAATGTTTTTTTTGTTTTTTGAAGGGGTCATTTTATCTAAGAGTGTCCATTGATTATTAATTTGTAATTCTGACATAACTTCATTTAGCTTATGAATTCCTGTTCGCCAAATGGCAGGGCCATCGACTTTAGGATAATAGATTTGGCTTGTTAAAAGTGAATATGCATTTCTGTTGGGCACTAATTTTTTTATTTGTTTTTTTAAGTTTGCCCAGTTTTGTGTCATATCCAATTGGGGCACTACGTTGTATGTAAGTTTATAGAATTCAGTATCTTCAGCAGGCGCTGGAGAAATATCACCAAAAACACCTCCGAGATATAAATCTGAAAACTTTGCCATGAAATCAAAAATAATTTTACCGCCATAGCTGGAACCAAAAAAATAAGCTTGTTGGCCATTGAAGTATTTATGTAGCAACTCTGCTATCATGTCAGAACCATGATCGTAATCAACAGTTTTTAAATCTCGCGTAGCGATGTTTTTCTTTTTTAACTCATAATTAAAATCAACAAAAATGATATGAAACTTTTGAGCTAAAGATTCTAGAAATTTTAATTCCTCTACACCACCCATTAATCCATGTACGGCCACTAATAAAGGTAAATTCCTGTCACCAATAGTTTCATAATATAAAGACATGAGGTTCTCCTTTAATGATAGATGTTGGCAGAGAATTATTTATTATTTTATTATGGCATGAGTGCTTAGATATTTCTTGAACTAGATATGACGTTGAAGCAAGCGTCAGTTTTAAGGTGTTAACTTCATTACTATCTACGGCATCGTTCTGGTTGGTGTATTTAAAAAGTTTCTCAATTTTATTCCAGTTTAAAAAATCAAGTATTTTTTTCGAATCATGCACATGATTCTCCAAAAATTTTTTTCCTGTTATGGTATTAAAATAGTTGTCTGGAGCAAAAAAAGCATGCTTAGGTTCATTTCCGTTTTTAATTGGTAAATATTTCGTGCACATTTGTTTTAAAATATATTTTTCAGTTAGACCATTAATTAAAATGTGAGGAGAATAGGTTAGGGCCAGTCTTGCCACTTCTAGATCTAGAAAAGGTGTTCTACCTTCAATCGAATTTGACATTTCTTGTCTGTCACCTAAATTTGCTAAAATATAATGTAAAAGGTCTAATCGTATGTCAAGCCATATGTGATAATTGAAATTGTTGTCAGTAATGCTTATGTTGTCCATATTTTCCAGTAACTTAATTTTTTTTAGATTATTATGAATTGATTGATTAATTGTTCTACCAAAAAGGTATTTCGCATTTTTTTCGTCGATAATTCGTCTGAATTGATTGGGATAGTTGTTGGTGAATATTTCTCGAACCTCAGATTTAAAGGGATAACGTTTACTGCATAAATATTTGCTTCCTATCCCAGCTTTTGTGGTAATAAAATAATTAATTATCTGTTCTCGTTTTGTATCTGGATAATTTCTTAAGAACTGTTCTAGCTTAGATAATCGGTGATGTGCATATCCAGCAAATAGTTCATCGGCGCCCTCACCAGATAGTACAACTTTTAAATGTTTTGATGCTAAATGGCCGAGTAAGTTTTTAGCTGCTCCGTGGACGTTGGCAATCGGCGATTCAAAAGCAATGATTGATTTTTCTAGATAATCAAAAAAATTGTTTTTATTTAGCATTACTATTTCATGTTTGACACCAAGATGTTTTGCAATAGTAATTGCTTTATTTGATTCATCGAACTCATTGTCTTCAAAGCCTACGGTAAATGCTTTTGGCCTTGCACCTTGGTCGCACATTAAGGCCAATATAAGGGAGCTATCAACTCCACCACTTAAATATGCTCCTACCTCAACATCTGCAACTAGTCTTCGTTTTATGCTATTTTTTAAAGTTGCTTCAAGCTCTAATAGACATTCTTCTTTTGATTGTTTAAGCTTTGGCCGGTTGAACTGCAGTGATCCTAATGGTGTTTCTGATATTTTATTTTTGATGATATCGTATTCATATACGTAACCGGGATAAACGTGTTGTATGTTTTGAAAAAGTGTTTCGAGTGGTGTGGTAATTCGGCAGATATAGTTTGTTAAGTATTTTTCGTTGATAGAAAACGATTCATTTGATAAAATTGCTTTGATTTCGCTGGCAAGAATAATGGAGTTGTTTTTTCTAAATATGTATAGTGGTTTTACTCCAAAAGGGTCTCTCCCAAAAAAAACCTTTTTATTTTTTTTGTCGAAAAAAATATAAGCATATTCTCCGTGAACATCTTTTAACGATGTTTTTCCTTTTTTTGTAAAAAGATTTAACAAGACCTCACTATCTGAGCAAGTTTTAAAGCTGATATTTTGTGCTTCTAGTTCGGTTTTAGTTTTTTTGTAGTCATAAATTTCACCGTTAACAATCCCAATCATGTTGTTGTCATAGGATGTCAATGGTTGTCCACCAGAAACGAGGTCAATTATGCTTAATCTTGTGTGGACGAGAGCACAGTGTTGAATTGAAAAATATCCGTATCCATCTGGGCCACGATGAAAAAGTGAGCTAACTATATTTTTAAGCTTATTTTGGTCAAACTCAACGTTTATGCCAAATTCACCCCAGATACCACACATATATCTTCCCAAGTTATTTAATTTTTGCTTTCCACTCTTCTACTATTTCGTCGGGAACTAGTTTTGCTACAATTTCTGGTGCTAGAAAAGAATATAAAATTTCAGCACTAGATTTTTTTTTACCATCTACTGATACTATGCCAGTACACTTTGCATACTGTGACGTTAATTGCATAATTTCTGCTCGTACTTCACATTTGTCACCAGGAAATATACTCTGATAAAATTTTGCCTTTTTTACACTGGCCAAAGCTGGGGCGAGTTTACCATCGAAGACCTTTATGCATTTACCGCCAGCTTGTGCTATCATTTCAATCTGCAACACACCGGGAACAACAGGATAATTAATAAAATGATGTTGAAATATTATCTCCGAGCGAGTAAAACATTTGACTGCGGTAATTGTTTTACCAGGATCACATTCAGTAATCCGATCAAGTAAGTACCATAGCATTTGATTTCTCCTTAAGTAAAATATTTAACCAATTATCAGGAATTTCGGTTAAATTTCTGGTTTTTAAGTTGAGTATTCCGTGTCTTAATTTTGCCGAACACGATTTTTCTCCATTTTGTTTATATATTACTTGATTAATGTGAATGATCATTTTTTTTTCTATTTGGATGATGCTTGTTTTGATAGATATGTTGTCATCGAGTACAAGTTCTTTCCTATATTTTAGTTGGCAGTCTATTAGGACTGGAGCGAATCCTAATGTATGTATTTTAGATTCATCAAAAATTGTTCCGTCAAAACATCTCCAGCGGGCCGCTTCAAAGAAGGACAAGTAGCACGCATTATTAACATGACTTGATTTGTCAATATGTTCAGATCTTATGGTTAGGTGGAAATTAAATTCATTTAACATATTACAGTGATTATTTCATGTGTTAAGCGTTTGTCCATTAAAAAAAATAGGCAAAATTTTCTCTGTTTAAAATATTCACGATTTGATTAGAATATTTATTAAAGAAGAGGGTCTAATGTTCAATGTTTTATGGAAAAATTTTGCGTATCCTTGTGGTGATAATTTAGAGTATAAGTTATTCAGTATTCGTTGTTTTTCACCTGAAATACATATTGAAAATGTCAGAAGTTTTGCCTACAGTAATAAACAACTATTGGGGAAGTTTGGGTCGGCCAGTAGGTCATGCTCTAGAGCTTGTTGTTTATTGCACTTCGCATGCTCATTAATGCCAGATGACTGTTTGGAAATTATTGGTAAAAATCCGTTTCGGACAGGGATTTATTGCGCTATAGAAAATGGATCGGTTGATTATAATATCGTCGAGAAAATTTTGGCCAAAGATCGAAATGAGTTTCATGTAAATTTCAAAAGAGAAAGAAATCCTAAAATGTACCTTAAGCAACTTCCAAATTTAGCAGCAGCTCAGCTTGGAATATCGTATAACGTAAGAGGTCCATTGTATGTTTTTACTCATACAAAATTTGGGCCAAGTCATGCACTAGAGCAAGCTGAATTTGATCTGTTAACCAATCAGATTGATTATGCATTGGTCGTTTCTGCTTTTAGTGATGAGGATGGACTAAATTTGTTAAAGAACATGACTGAAGGTGGTCTTCCTATTTCTGAAGGTGCAGCGGCCGTTTTATTGCAAAGAGGTGAGGATAGATCAACTCTTTGTAGGGCCCCAAAATTAAAATACAATTATGGAATATCTTGCCAGTTAATTGATAAGTTTGGTTTCACAGAGGAGGAATATTGTGAACGATGAAAAATTATTTCAAGAGATTAAGAATGCGATTGCGGATGTATTAGATTTGGATGTTGATGAGGTAAAAAGGGAGAGTAGTATAATCGATGATCTAGGTGCTGAAAGTATAGATATGTTAGATATAGCTTCAGAATTAGAAAAAATTGTTAACAAAGAAGTTGATTTGTCGAAGTTGCGTAAAGAGTTGCCAGTAGGACAAAAGATGACTGTCGGTGATTTGGTTCTTTTTTTGACAAAATATTAAAATGAACACATTACATAAAAAAGTTTATATCACTTCATGTGGTGTGGTGTCGTCGTTGGGATGTGATGTTGAGACATTCACTAAAAATATGTTTGAAGGAAAATCTGGAGTTAAAAACTTAAGAGGGACTAGAGATTTTTCTTCAGATTTCCCAATACCCTATGCTGGTATTATTGAAGATTCACTTGATACGTTTAAGTATATACCTAGACACATTGTAGAAAGTTTATCTGAAACAGGTGAGTTGTCGCGATCATGGCGTTGTACTCTTCTAGCATTAGAGCAAATTTTTGAAAAGATAAAATCTGTAGATTCAATAGATGCTTTTGTTTATGGAACACCGGACGGAACAGGATATGAGGTTGTTGAGGATGCATATAAAAAAAAGTGTGCTGAAAAATTTGACTTTAATCTTCTTAATGGTGATGGCTGTCATAAATTATTGATCGATAGCATTAAGTCATATTACGGAGTAGATCTAGATCCTATGAAAATCTACAGTATCAATGCTGCTTGTGCTACAGGGAATCAGGCGTTAGGAATAGGCTTTAATAGGGTAAGATCTGGTATGTGGAACAGGGTGTTGGTTGCTGGGGTTGATACTAGATGTACATTGGCCAATATGATGAATTTTCACATGTTGATGGCCTTAACAACAGCAGAAGTAGAACCAAGTACTGCTAGTCGACCGTTTGATATAACGAGAAGTGGTTTTGTCAGAGGTGAGGCAGCAGGTATTTTACTTTTGGAGTCAGAAGAGTCACAGAAGAAATCTGGTAATTTAATTTTGGCAGAAGTTGTCGGATATGGAATAACTTCAGACGCGTTTAGATTAACTGATCCTCGTGATGATGGGATCTGCCTAAAAATTGCTATGGAAAATGCAATTAAGGATGCTGAAATTGACAAAAATCAAATCGATTATATTAGTGCACATGGAACATCAACGTTATTAAATGATAAGGTTGAAACGATGGCCATTCGCGAGCTGTTTGGAAAGCACGCTTATTCCTTGTCTGTTAGTTCTTTAAAATCAGAAATTGGCCACTCAACTGTTGCTGCAGGAATATTGGAAACGATTGCATGTGTACAAATGATACAACAACAAAAAGTTGCTCCAACAATTAATTTACACAACACTGATCCAGATTGTGATTTAGATTATGTGCCATTGGTATCTCGTGATAAAGCAATTAATTATGTACTAAATAATAATATTGGTTTTGGTGGTCAAAATGTATGTGTGATTTTGAAAAAAAATGAGGTATAGATGTCAAAAAAATTAGCGTTGATTACGGGAGGGACTTCTGGCTTAGGATTTGCGTGTGCAGATAAAATTGCTCAAGAGTATGATCTTGCTCTCGTGTATGCTAGCAATGATGATAAAGCAATCAATGCAAAAAAACAGATACAGGTTAAAAATCCAGAATGTCATGTTGAGCTGTATCGAAAAGAGTTAAAAGGATATCTGTTGGCAAAAGAACTTTACGGCGAAGTGTGTGACCAATTTGCTAAAGCACCTTCAATCTTAATTAATAGTGCTGGCAAGATTAGAGATGGACTTTTTTTAAATATGGATTTTTCTGTCCAAGATCAAATGATTCAAGAGCATTTAACTACTACGCTAGCGCTGACTCATTTGTGTCTTAAAGAAATGTATAAAGATAAGTTTGGTAGGGTTATTAATTTCTCATCAGTGAGTGCTAAATATTTTAAAAAAGGCCAAGTTGGGTATGCTACTGTGAAATCAGGAATTGAAGGATTTACAAAATGCTTAGCAATGGAAGTGGCCCACCGTGGTATTACTGTAAACGCTTTGGCCCCTGGATTAATAGAAACACCTATGACTCAAGATATGGTTAATAATCTAAGAGAACATAAGTTACTTCGAGAAAAAATACCTGTAGGGCGTGCCGGTACACCTGAAGAAATTGGAGATTTAGTGCATTATTTGTGTTCTGAACGAGCTAGTTATATAACTGGAACTGTAATTACCATTGACGGTGGTCGCTCTCTTGGAGATAACTCTGTATGAAAAATACATACGTAATAACTGGTGGAACAAGGGGGATCGGTAGAGCGATAACCATAGATTTCTTATCAAAGGGACATACTGTATATGCCATCTACGCAAGAAATTTGGATGAAGCACAGAAGCTAATTGATATATCTCAACAGTATTCAGGTAAGTTAATTTGTGTAAGAGGTGACTTAACAATTCCAGAGGTAATGATTCAAACTACTAACCAAATATTAGATACAGTCGAGGCGATACACGGTATAGTTCATTGTGCTGCAAGCGGAGTTCATCGATTAGTCGATGAATTAAAAACCAAACATTTAAGATGGACATATGAGGTGAATGTTTTTTCATTTCACGAGCTTTTGATGAGACTTTTACCAAAGGTATCTCAGAACGCAAAAATCATAGGACTCACTTCAGCGGGAAGTAGTCGGTATTTGCAACAATATGCTGCTGTCGGAAGTAGTAAAGGTGCTCTAGATGCGCTTTTTAGGCATTACGCAGTAGAGTTGGCGCATCGAAAAATAGGGGTAAATCTCGTCTGTCCAGGTATGATTGAGACTGAAGCTGTTAAAAATTTTCCAAATAGTGAACAGCGAGTGAGCGCAGCTATATCGTTAACTCCGACCGGAAGATTGACTACCGTTGAAGAGGTGGCCGAACTAATTAGTTTTCTTGTTTGTGTTAATCACAATCAGTTTACGGGTCAAACTTTCTATATTGATGGAGGAAAGGGGCTACTTGCATAAGCTTTTTGAAAGTTCATTCAGCATAATTTTTCCGTTACTAGATTTTGGAAAATGACACTTTTCTACGATTTCAATACGCTGTTTAATTTTCTTTTTTAACGCCTGTTTTAATTCTTTCATGGCAAGATTTGATGATGAATTTTCGCCACGAAGAGTTTCTAAAAATATGTATATTATACTTCGGCCATTTCTTTTGGCCAATATGCAAGCCGCTTTTTTATAATTTTGTTTTATTTTTTCATGGTTCATTGCAATGTTTTCTATATATGCAGTTGAAATTCTTTCTCCGTTAATCTTAATTATCCCATCGGTTCTTCCATAAATAGAGAGCAATCCATTATGAGATAAGCTTCCACTGTCGCCTGATTTAAGATATCCCTGTTGATCAATAGATGTTGTATCTTCATTGTAATACCCTTTCATTACACTTTTTGCTCTTATAAATATATTGCCAGCTTCTCCAGCTTTACATATATCATTTTGTTCATCCCTGATTTGAACATCAACACCTTCTAATAGTCGATATTCTAGTTTGAATTTTTTTGCTATAGAACTATTTTGGATGCATGTTATTGCAATGCGGGTTGCTTCTGTTAATCCATACCCAATGTATATCTGAGCATTAGGAAAAAGGGTTGTCGCAATATCAATATCGGATTCCGAAATCATACCACCAGAGAGAGTTAACGTTTTAATACTTGTTGCAGGTGGGAGGTTTCTTAAAATTTTTTCTTGATTCATGTATGTGAGTAAGTCGCTAATTAAAGCAATGTTGTGTCCATTGCTATCTAATATATTCCTATATGTACTACCGATATTTGATAATGTTGGAGCAAACCAAGAATTTCCACCAGATAATATTGTAGGAAAGAAAAGTGTATTGATACACATAGTGTGAGAGAGTGGAAGTATTACGGTTGAAGTTGTTTGCTGGTCAAGTGAAAATTCATTTTTTAGGGAATTGGCAAGAAAGGTTGTACCGTCTGCTGGTATCATGACTCCA
The DNA here is from genome assembly GCA_020720455.1 of Bdellovibrio sp. Taxonomy (GTDB): domain Bacteria; phylum Bdellovibrionota; class Bacteriovoracia; order Bacteriovoracales; family Bacteriovoracaceae; genus DYOQ01. Next base: position 14,345 of record DYOQ01000005.1, on the reverse strand, counting down.
TGGGATTTTCCCGTAGAACCTGATGTGTAAAGGATCATACCGACATCTGATGGCAGATTGTTGTAGGTTTGAATTTGTTTGTTGATTTTTAAGCTCACCTCAATGTCATTTTGTGATACCCATTGAATTACACCATGATTTGTGTCACTTTTTGATATCATTAAAAATCTTGAATCATCGCACGATGTAAGTAAAAGACTCATTTCTTTTTGAGAAATAATATCAAAAGTATCATTCTCTTTAAATATAATAGGAACTCGATTACTTAAAATTACCGCAATTATAGCTAAGGCCTGTGTTATTCCATGTGGCAAAGAAACTCCAACAACGTCCCCTGCTGATGTTGCTTGTTCAATGCTTTGGATGATGGGTTTAACTATTTTTTTTATTTTTGTTCCAGATAATTTAACTGAAACATCACTAATAAGAATATTTTTAGAATATAAGTTAAGAGCATTTTTTAACTCTTTAGACAAAACATGTGGCGTTGTTAAATTACTATTTATATTCATTTGCAGTACCTAGTGTGTTGTTAAAATATTCCAAGTGATCCTTCATTGCCATCTTCATATAGCGAGAATTTTCGCTGTTAAACAAAAAATCCTTAACATTAAATTTGGGAGTAAGGTTTTCTAAAATTGGTGCAAAATGGTAATAGCATGGCAAAAAATCTAAGGTAGCTTCATTTTCGGTGCTATTATTGTCTGTAACTAAGTGTGACACCTCCCCCAAGCATGCTGATATCGATTTAGTGACTTCTTCTTCAAAAAATAAATTTAATGCGATTAGGGTCGGCTCACCTTCTGGGAAAGAGGTGGTATTGACTCCACTCAAGGCAATTAATAACTTTCCCATAAAAGATTTTGGATTAGTCATGGCACTAATTAGTTTTACGTGTGTTTTAATTTTTTCTAAAACTGTTTGTGTGTTAATGGTTTGATTTTGAATTACCTCGGCCAGAATAACACTATTTAGTTTAATGAGCAGATTTTTTTTCACGTTCAGCATGTCAAAATAGCCGACCATTTTAAAGCGGCCATCGTACACAAAATCGGCTGGCGCAAGATATTTTCCACTAAATGTTCCAAAACTTTTTATCATTTTCAATGCTGCATCGGTTGTGTTCGTCAATTTAGTAAAGGGTGCTGTCATTCCTCCGGCCTCTAATGCCAACAAAACTAATTCTGCACATGTAAGTTTTCGTTGGTCATTATTTTCTGCGCTTGCAGTGAAGTCAAACCGATACGATTGTTGTTTTGCTAGATTGCTTTCAAAATATTTACGAATCCTGCTTTTCCAATTATTTGAAAGCATCATTTTTTCATGTTCATTTAAGCGATATATCTCGACGTAAGAATTGATTTTTTCATGCAAATAATGCGAAAGAGGTGTTGCCCTAATTCCATCAGCGTGCATGTCAAACACGGTTGGAATAGACTTATCTCCATCTTTCATTAATACAAAGATAGCTGAATGGTTGCCGGTTTGAACCGTATCTCTTGTTGAAGCCGCTATTTCATAGCCATACGTGTTCGTATCGCTAATAATCACATCTCCTGTTTGAAATTCTACACCATGATAGTAAACACTCTCTTCTGAGTTTGTTGCCTGAGCGGTATTTGAAGAATAGTTTGTGGCTAAATCTAAATCTTTCCAACTGATAAATTGAGACCACTGTGTACCCTCTAACGTTTTTACGTCTAAAAACTTCTTTGGGGCATCTTTTGAAATCGTGAGACCTAATCGTTTTGCTTGCTTTTCTTTTAAAATAAAGGGAAACGAATCAAATAGATTTTGAAGGTTAAGGTTATCATCGCTTGCTAGTTGATCAATATTTTCAATAATATTTTGGGAAAACCAATAATTAAATACTTCCATTTTATATTTAAGCATTACTAGCTTTGATTGGTTGGATTTTTTTCGATCTAAGTTAATATATGTTTTTTGTATTTGCATGTATTTTGAAATTGTTTCATTCATACACTTGTTATCAAATTGAAATTGTTCTATGTTGTTCACAATATCTTGAACAGAATTTGCCGAAGCCATATATGGCAATAACATACAAAGAATACTGGTCATTAATATTTTAATTTTAGTGTTCATTTTCATAAATTATCTCCATTTGCCTTAATGTGATATTGTCCCAAAACTGTTGTGTTTATTCTCCACTTGAGTTCAAAGGACGGTTAATAAAGTACCCCTATTTACCACAACGCTGAGCACTGTAGTCTTTTTTTTAAAAATTTTGTAAAAAAGATAGGATAAATGAGGAGTCTCTCTTGCTAAAAAATCCAAAGCTTCCGATCTTGCTTTCTTACAGTTAGGACAGTGGCGTATCAGCGGTTGTTGGTATTTTATTGGAGTTGACTCCAGAAAAATAATGAATATAATGGAGTTGACTCCAAAAAAATACCAATAGAGCTGGAGGGTGGTTTGTGCATCAAAGATATTTATTAAAGATCATAGAAGAGTTTTTAGTTAAACGAATGGTTTTTATTGGTGGGCCAAGGCAGGTAGGAAAAACGACACTCTGTTTGAGTTTTTTGGATAACCCAGATGTTAAAAATCAGAGTTACCTTAATTGGGATGACATTCATTCAAAAGCGAATATTAGAAATGGAATATTACCATCTTCACCGCTTGTAATTCTCGATGAAATTCATAAGTATAAACATTGGCGTTCATTGGTAAAGGGATTCTTTGACAAAAATCGTGGTACTCAAAATTATCTTATAACAGGAAGTGCAAGATTAGATCATTATAGAAGAGGCGGGGATTCTCTACTTGGCCGTTATAGATATTTGCGCCTTCACCCATTATCGCTTAATGAATTAAAGATTACCAACAGTAGTGATCTTAGCGCACTTTTAAAATTTGGTGGATTTCCTGAACCTTTTTTTTCTCAATCTGATAAAGAGCATAAGCTTTGGATTAAAGAACGACTCTATAGAGTTGTAAATGATGATATAAAAAACCTTGAAAATTTAAAAGACTATTCGTTGCTTGAGGTATTGGCCGAATCTTTAAATTCTAGGGTCGGATCATTGCTCTCGGTTAAATCGTTAGAAGAAGATCTTCAGGTTACACAAAAAACAGTTGCTAGTTGGATTGATATTCTTGAAAAGATTTATTACGTATATCGAGTTTATCCATATTGTGCTCAAAAAATTAAAGCAATAAAAAAGAGTCCTAAACTATATTTTTGGGATTGGAGTGAGGTTGAAAGTAACGGCGCTCGTTTTGAAAATTTAGTGGCTTCTTCACTGTTGAAATATTGTAATTTTCTTGAAGATAGCGAAGGTGAGAAAATGACGTTATCTTATTTGCGAGATACTTTACATAGAGAGGTTGATTTTGTTGTTTTGAAAAACAAGAAGCCACTATTTGCTGTCGAGTGCAAAACTGGTGAAGCTGCTGTTTCAAAATCGATTTTATACTTTAAAGATAGAGTCGCAATACCAAGCTGGTATCAAGTTCATATGGGAACTAAAGATTACTTAAGTAGAGATGGAGTCCGCGTTTTGCCATTTATAAAATTTTGCCAGGAGCTTGACTTACCATAACCACAAGACAAGTATATAAAAAAATATACACTTGTCTTGTGATTGTGCGGCCTACTTTTTAAAAATCAAGGCCCCTTTTCCAGCTGAACCAAGAACGTTTTTATTTTTCTCAATAATCATTGCCTTTAGTTCATCTCGAGCTGGCCCTAAATATTTTCTCGGGTCAAATTCTGAAGGTTTTTCCTTGAACATTTTTCTAATGGCACCAGTCATTGCTAGTCGGCCATCAGAGTCGATATTAATTTTGCAAACTGCACTTGCGGCCGCTTTTCTTAACTGTTCTTCTGGAATACCAACCGCATCTTTAAGCGCTCCACCATTTGAGTTTATCATCTCAACATATTTTGGAACAACTGATGAGGAACCATGAAGAACAATTGGGAATCCTGGAATTCTCCTTTCAATCTCTTCTAGAATTTCAAACTTGAGTGGCGGTGGAACTAAAATGCCATCTTTATTTTTAGTACATTGATCAGGTTTAAATTTAGTTGCTCCATGGCTTGTACCGATTGATATGGCAAGAGAGTCAACACCAGTTCTTTTAACAAAATCTTCAACCTCTTCAGGACGAGTATATGAAGATTTCTCTGCAACTACCTCATCTTCGATACCGGCCAAAACTCCAAGTTCTCCCTCAACGGTAACATCAAACTTATGTGCGTACTCGACGACTTGTTTTGTTAGCTTGATATTCTCTTCGTATGAGTGGTGAGACCCATCGATCATGACTGATGAAAATCCTGTTTCAATACATGATTTACAAAGTTCAAGTGTATCACCGTGGTCAAGGTGAAGAGCAAATTTTAGGTGTGGATTTAACTCTTTTAACATTTCAGCAGCCCCTTGGGCCATATAGCGCAAAAGCGTCTGATTGGCATATTTTCTGGCGCCACTACTTACCTGAAGGATAAATGGTGAGTCAGATTCGGCACATGCCATAACGATCGCTTGAAGCTGTTCCATGTTGTTGAAGTTATAAGCTGGGATTGCAAATCTCCCATCTACAGCTTTTTTAAACATCTCTTTGGTGTTAACTAATCCTAATTCCTTGTAATGTGTGGCCATGTAATTCTCCTAAGTTAGATTAAGTAATTGAAACGCTAGGAGTTTTGAAAGTCAACTTAGTTATTGCTGACATAAAGAAAAATAAAGAAAAATTGAGAAAATATGGTGGTTGAAACTGCCTAGATTTGTTCACACTATAGTTCTATAATAGCTATGTATTTTACTGTTATTTTTGCCATAACCAGCTGTAAGCACGTGTCAGTGTATGTTACAGAATAAAAGATAATTAATCTATGTGAGAATAGAGTAGAGGTGGAGAGTGAAAAAGTTCATTTTTCAAACTTTGGTTATATTTGTAGTTCTCGCATCCTGTGTTGATGTTGGGCAAACTAGAAATAAGAGCACAAGTAATAAATCATCTCGCGGGAGTGAATCTATAGTAACACCGACCTCTACACCAGCACCAACTCCTATCGCAACAATTGTTCCTGCTAGAGCTGAGTTAAGAGGCATTCTTGATCCGATAGATGGTAAAGTTAAAGCGAAAGTTTCAATTCCTAAAAATTATAAAGGTTGGATTTACCTCCACGCTCTAAATGTTGCCTCTCTTAAATCAAAATTTGTGTATGTGAAATTTAGCTTTGGCAAAGATAAAGCTGAGATGGTTTTTCCTGCAACAGTTGGAATACCAAATGGGGTTGTTCCTAGAGTTACCTACGACATGTTGATGATAGATATGACAAGCGGCCAGCTTAATGAGGTTAGAAATTTATATCAACTATACGATTATGGAGAGTATGATAGCAACAATGATGGAATTGAAGATCTGGTGCCTGCATCAGATGCCTTGGATTCTACCCTCTACTGTAGAGGGTTAAATCTTTCAGATGATTCAACATTTATTGATAGTGATAATAACGGAAAATGTGATCAAGCAACAGACCGTTGTTTGTATAGTTATGCTAAAATTACGGATCGTTCTTTTAATACTCATGTTTCAAACGCTCCAGCTATAGATTTTTTAGCAGCAGTCCCCTTTGAAGCTGAAGGTAGAAATGGAGCGAGTGATAGATGGCCATGTCTTCCTGATAGCAAAAAAAAATCTGATCTTATAACCTCACTTGGTGGTAGTGGTGCCGTAACGATTTCAGGACCTACAACGTTATATGGTGGGGAGATTGCTACATTTGTCGATTTCGGAACATATGTATATAATGGGCCGTACCTACGGCTTGATACTAGCAGTGGATGGCAAATTAAAGCTAGCGCAATTTTTGGATCAAAAGGTATTTTTAAAACGGCGGCCGTCGGTAGTGCTGAGTACGGATCGCTTCTTTTTCCTCGAACTGGTAAAATTGATTTAAAAGATGGGGTAACATATCTAGGTTCGACTACGCCGTTTGGTGTGCGAACGTTTACTGCTAGTGGCGGAGGAATTAGTAACTATGTTGATGGTTGCACTGTTAGAGCGTTATGGAGTAGTCACGATGATCCTGAAAAATCTCTTGGTTCTTGCAACGTAACGGCCACAATTGAAATTTTAGAAAAAAGTGGAACTAGTTTTTCTAAAATATCTGAAACTAATGAACTAAAACTTCAGCTGACAAGAGCGAGTAAGAAGGATAGTCAAGGTAATGAGCTAATTGTTAATTCGATGAAAAGTTGCCATGGGGCCAATGAGTGTGGAAGTAGTGAGTGTTGTTATAATAAACACTGTTTGAGTAAAAACATAGTCTCTGCTTGTATGGGCGATGATGAACCATCTGGTAATCAAGGAATTGGAGAGAGTTGCTCGAGCGATTATGATTGTGTCTCACTCTGTTGTAATACAAGTCTTGGTACTTGTGGTGTTCATATGGCGTGGGATGATGGTGATGAATACCCTGTTACTTGCTCAAAATCTCCTGGCCAAAGTTGTATCGCTAAAGAGTGGTGCCAGAGAGAGAATGTATCAACTTGCATGATCGTAAAAACAGGAATCGATTCAGAAACTAATAAGATTACATGTGCGGTTCGCTGTTACAATGTTCCAACGTATGGTGATTGTATCGATAGTAAATGTTATCCGCCGACAGTTCCAGCATATCCTGTATTTGATCCAGCAAACCCTGATTGCTCACGTGCGGTGAATCCACCGACTAATATTTAAATAGGCAGGTATTGTAAGGAGGGTGAGGAGAAACCAGTAGTTGCTATTCAGAGCACCACTAGTTGTTATGAGGATTGCCAAAAAAGGGGCAAGGGCCCTCCAGAAATTAGTATGCCTGATGGCAATTTTATTTTCTTTGGTTAACATAATGTATGCGAAAATTTGGATTAGGTATAACGAGACGAGGCCAATAACGAGTGACTGGTTCCATAAAACTTCAGCGAATTTTTTATCTAGTCCTGTTGGAAAAAAGCTACTTGGGACAAGCACATTTGTTTGATCGTTATACTTATAAATGGAGTAGAAAAGAGCGATGTCAGCAAGTAAAAAAAAAAGAATTGGAAAATGTTTTTTCCCGATGTTCATTATTCGTAATTGCCGCGTCTTAATTTTCTTTCAACATCTTTTTTTGCAGAGTCTGCCCTCTTATCATGAAGTTTTTTTCCTTTTGCAAGAGCTATCTCTATTTTGACTTTTGAATCTTTGAAGTAAATTTTTGTAGGAATGATTGTCAGTTTTTGGGTCTTTTGAAGTTCTTCAATATGCAAGATCTCTTTTTTATTAAGTAAAAGTTTTCTTTTTCTTGTCTCTTGGTGATTGTTGATATTTCCAAACTCATAGTGTGGGATGTTCATATTGTAGATCCACGTCTCAAGTTTAGAGTCGACAGTTATATAAGCTTCAGAGATTGTAACTTTACCAAGGCGTAAACTTTTGACCTCTGTTCCTTTAAGCTCAAGTCCGGCCTCAAATTTCTCCATAAGAAAAAAATCAAATCCGGCCTTCTTGTTTTGTGCAATTATTTTCATTCCCATATTTTTTTACAACGTTAATTGTGCTCCAATAGCAATAGTTGTTACATTTCCACCTATTGTATAGTTAGACGCTCCAATTTTCAATCCTGAATCACCGTTCTCCATATTGCTACTCTTGCTGACCGTTGTTTCTTCAAGTTGGTGGTATTGTCCTCCAATGCTATATTCGGTTTCGACACCAAAAGTTTTTGCCAAATATGAGATTCCAAGAGAGTAGATATATTTATCACAATCTATCGAGTTTCCTGCACCAGAAAAATCTCCGCTTAATGGAGTTGGACGATATCCAAATCCTGCCGATGTTTTAAGGTTGTTTGACCATGAAAAGCGAGTGCCAATTTTTGGAATAAGTATATTTTTAGTGTTGATAGATTCATAATCGTCACTTGAGATAATTCCGCCACTATTTCGTTTAACATGGATTACTGGCGAACGGTAGTTACCCCACATCTGATATTCTACTGCTGAAAGGAGTTCAATGCGACTCTTCTTGTAATTATATCCAACTCTAAAAATCTGTGGGTCGTAGTATAATAAAGATTCTAGGTTGACATCAAAAGCAACAGAGAGATTATTTGTTAATCCATACGTCTTTGATGATATGTTAGATTTCATCTCTTGATGGTACGTTAGATATGTTAGGTGATTGTTGTTACGATAAAGGCATGAAAAAATTCCGGCAAATGCTGGAGCTGTTTTTGTTTTCATATATGCATTTGAGCCGTAATCGTTTCCGTTTAAACTCATATTGCTTTCTACATCACTTGAAATTTGAAGGCCCATGTGAAATCCAAGAGAGATCGAAATATTTTGATTTACTGGGTGCGCATAGTTTAGATTCATTGCAGTTCTTTTATAGCGAGATCGATACATGACATATTCTGGCAGATACGCATTGCCGGAGTTAGTTTCTACCAGATAAGTAATTGGCCCTGTATAGGTAAATCCAAAGGCACCACCAAGCTTGTTACTTGGAACTACTATGTTGATAGCGTGAGCTGTGACGGTTTCATATTTAGTTCCAGTTGGGCCATAGTCGGTTATGGGTGCATCTGAATTATTTGTACCGTTTTTGGTAACGATGTTATCAATAGCTGGAAAACTATGCTCAATATTAAAAAAAGAGTACTCAGCAGTATTACTTTTAGAATACCCAAGAATTGCTGGGAGATAGTAGTTATTTCCACCGTTGCTTGGATTGCTATTTCCCATGCCTGATACACTCGCAGTCGAGGCGCTGGTGCCAAAAAAATCTTGAATTGATGCAAATGATGTAGTGGTGAAAATAACTATAAAAGTGGTAAATGTTAATTTTTTCATTGGTTCACAATATTCCTGTATAGACCGATTACTTCATCTTGTGAAAGATTTTCTGCGCGGACTTGTGGAGATATGTTTAGACGTTCTAAAGTTGATAAAATATCTAAATTGTCATAACCCTTTTTTAAAACAGTCCCAAGTTGCTTTCTCTTATATCCAAAGATACTTCTAAGAAATTTTTCGAACGAACTAAACTCTTTTAGTGAAATCTGGGGATTTTCTTTTCTGTTAAAACTTATAACGATAGAGTCAACTTTTGGTGGCGGTGTAAACGCTCCTGGTGGGACTTTGCAGAGTACACTGGTAGAGAAAAAATTATTACAGAGTGCTTCGAGTGAGTTCATCGTATTAGATTTATTTGTTGGGACAATTTTGATTCCGACCTCTTTTTGAAACATTAACGTCATAGATTTAATTTGAGGTGTTTGAATAAAACTTATTAGTAGAGGTGTCGCTGCATTGTATGGAAGATTGGAGACTAGCCATACATTGTTTGAATATCCACTAGTTTTAATTAACTCTTCGAGGTTAATTTTTAGTGCATCAGCAATAATAATACCTTTGCTTGGCAAGATCTCCTCTAAGTGAGGTAAAAACCGATTATCTTTTTCGATAACCATCATTGGTTTTTTTTTATCTGCAAGAATTTTTGTTAATACAGCAGGGCCTGGGCCAATTTCAATAATTTCTGAAGCATCTGAAAAATCATTACAGATAGAGTTAATAATGGTAGCACTGACAAGGTAGTGTTGGCCGAGCAATTTGTTGGCAATCGGCCTTTTCATCTCATCTCCTCTTTAAGGAACTGTTTATCGATAAATCTGCTCTTTGCATCTAACTCGAGACAGGTTGGATATGTAACTGCTCTAGAAAAATTTCTTAACCCAAAATTAGCAATCATTGCACCATTGTCGGTACAAAACTTTGGAGCAACAAAATGGCAGTTAGCGATTTTTTCTCGTAAGACTTCACGGAGTCTGCTATTACATGCAACTCCTCCACCTACAACGACAGGAAGATTGCCTTCTGAATCTAGAACGAATTGAAGTTTTTTTACTAAAGCATTAATAATTGCTTCTTGATATGAAGCACAGATGTTGGGCAATTCATTCTTTACATTAGGGGTCTGTTCAATCAAGGTTCTTAGGCTTGTCTTTACGCCAGAAAAACTCATGTTGGCAGTTTTTTTATTAAGTCCAATAGGAAAACTGTATTTTAACTTATCTCCATTTTTTCCAAGATCATCTATGATTTTTCCGGCAGGATAACCAAGCCCAAGAAGTTTTCCTCCCTTGTCAAATGCTTCTCCTGCTGCATCGTCAATAGTGCTACCGATCATTTCAAAATCTGATTGGCCATTAACTTTAAAAATAATGGTATGTCCTCCGCTAACAAGTAATCCAATATATGGATAATTGACTGTTTCTGTAAGGAAGATAGCTTCTAGATGGGCAAAAAGATGATTAACTGGAACTATTGGCAGCTTATTTAAAAGGGCAATAGTTTTTGCGCTATTAATTCCAGTTAGCAGTGGGCCAAGCAGTCCCGGATTTGTTGTTACAGCGATCAAGTTAATATCTTTTGGAGCTAGTTGAGCATTATGAAATGACTCTTTAAGTAGTGGAGTTAGCTTTGCTAGATGGTTTCTGGCAGCAATTTCAGGAACAACGCCACCCCATTTTTCTAACATCATCTCTTGAGAGAAGCTGTTAAAGCTAAGTATCGTTGGAAGATCGGCATCTATTTGCCCCTTAATGATAGCAATAGAAGTGTCATCGCAGCTAGTTTCTATTCCGAGTACAATTTTTTCCATCTGCTTGAACTACACGTTAATTGTGTGAATAGTCAATATGATTTATAAAAGTAACTGGCCTTCAATGTGAAATCTCGTTATCATAATATTGCACTTGGAATGAATCTAAAAATTATCATGGAGGGTAATTATGATTGGAAGGAATCTAATAATACTAGCGGTGCTCTCATTTTTTTCAGTAAAAGCGTTTAGTGAGGCAACATATAAATGTTTGGCCGAAAGTTATAACGGTGGAAAAAAGGTCGAGGTAGTCTATTTCCATTTTCCAAATAGCGACGATGAGTTGGTACACTCTGGTGCCACAGTTGAGATTCATTGGCAAAGCGGTGCAGAAAAAACTGTAATAGGTGTTGATGAGAAGCTAATTTATCGTTTTGAGGGAAAAGGCTTTTCAGTTAATCGTGGAACTTACTTTGATACAGAGGTACTTCCAGTTGAAGGGAGTCCATGGCTTAGAGGTCTCATGGCCAGAAAGGCGACGTGGATGTACACGATTGAGTGTCTAAAAGAGTAGTATTGCAATAGCATAGCGAAATAGTTATAACTCAACTCTATGATTAAAATATTGATGCCCGAAATGGGCGAAAGAGTTAAAAGCGCAGTTTTAACCAAATGGCATAAAAGTGTTGGAGAGGTTGTTCAAGAAGGTGAGATTCTTTTTGAAATCTCTACAGATAAAGTTGAATCAGAAATTCCAAGCTCTGTAACTGGAAAAATCCAATCAGTATCTTGTGAAGAGGGCGATGATATTGCAGTAGGAACAGTATTAGCAATCGTTGAGTAACCATTTCCAAGCAGGTATTACGTTAATTTTGTAGTTGTCTATTACGATTTCACTCTCTTCATTTTCTGTAATGATTAGAAGTTTGGTTGCTTTGTATTTTTTTGATCCACTAATTAAGGCCTTCACTTCTCTGTCTCTGGTTGAAATTTCAGCAATAGACCAAGACACTTGTATTAACTCTACGATTGAGCGCCCCTCTTTAATGGCAAAGTCGACTTCATAAGAAGGTTCGTTGATATAATAGAACTCTTTTTCTCTGCGGTTTAGCTCTAGATAGATTAAATTTTCTAGTTTTTTTCCGAGATCACTAGTAGTTTGTCCTGTAATTGCGTTAACAAGCGCGACATCAACTGCATACATTTTTTTTGGTAATGAGATTCTGGCCTTCGGCCTATAAGAGAATGGCCCTAAAACAAATATTATGAATGATTCTTGTAGATAGTCGATGTATGTCTTAACAGTGCTAATGCTATTATTGCCGCAACTGTTTTTGATTGATTGATATGTGAATTTTGAGGAATATAAAGAGAGCGATAAAAGGGCGATCTCTTTTAATGTCTTAATGTTCTTAATTTTTTTCCTTTGTATGATGTCTCGACCAATTATGTTTGAATAAAGCTCTTTTAAATAGAGATTAGTGAGCTTGCTTCCGGGTGGATGTTGTGCCAATTCAGGGAACCCTCCATGATTTAAGTAATAATGAAATTGGTTTAGAATTTTACTTCGCATTTTTGTTGTTATGTTTGTTGGCACAGGAAAATTATTATATCTTAAAACCTCTTTAAAAGAGAAAGGTAGAATTGAGATCGTTAAATGTCTTCCAGTTAAATGAGTTGAGAGCTCTGAACTTAAAAGATGTGAATTGCTTCCTGTTATAATGATTTTATATTTTTGTCGGTGTAATCGATTAATAAAAAGTTCCCATTTTTCAATATTTTGAATTTCATCGAAAACTAAATAGGTTGCATCTGGAACAATTGATAGCCCAATAGTGAGAAGATCATTTAGGTCTTCACTAGCTAGACTCCCAAGTATTTCATCATCAAAATTAAAGTATAAATATTTTTTTGAAGAAATTGACTGGAGGGCCAATGTTGATTTTCCAGATCGTCTTATTCCTGTAATTACAATAATTAATTTAGACGTGAGCATCTCATTTAGAAGAGGTGCTGACACACGTTCAATTAACTTTTGTGAGACGGTAATGGTACGAGATTCTTCTTGTTGGTCGATGATTGATTGCTTTATTTTTATCAAGTTCACGTAAATAGTTTGACCTACAAATAGGTCAAAGTCAATAGAGTTTGACCTATTTGTAGGTCAAACTCTATTGACTTATTTTTTTAAAAATCTTTAACTATATCAACTAATTCTGGATGGTCGATAAATGGATTTCTGTTTGATTGAATCTCAAAAATCTTATCGTTCCTAATAATCTCTTCTTCATCTGTAGGATCATCAAGATGCCATTTTCTTAAGAATGTTTCTTCAAGTGCTGAAATAGGATTTAGGTATCTAATTGAGAAATAAAATAGAGCTCTTGCTACGTTACCTTTATGTTCATCTGGTGGCTCAAAAAATAGTGATGAGTGGTTGTTTAGCTGAGGCATTATCACGCTATCAGATGAACCAATATATGAAGTAGTACACATAGGGAAAATTTCGCTTCCTCTTACTTCTGCAAACTCATTATTTCCTCTTATGCTGTTAGCTTTACTATCGGTAGGAAATAGATGGTGTAAGTCTGTTTTTTGAACGCTAGGTGCTTCTTTTGAGTTGAATCTACTTTGAGGCCAGGTATGTTCGCAATTAAGTATGTTGCTACTTGGAATTTGGCCTGGGCCTACTTGACTTCCCTTTTCGTTTCTATAAACACGGTCACAGTAGACATCTTTTATGTAATAACCTTGGCCATCTTTTTTAAGGTGTAAATTTCCAAAAAGTTCTTTTCTTGCTTCGTTGTAACTTAATGTTTTAAATCGGTAGCAATTTTTTTGATTGCTACAATTATCAACTAATATTGCATCACCATTTTCCGAATCGGCGTGATGTCTAATGAGTATAGTCCGTAGGTATTTTTTTATCTCGTCGCTACTGATGTCGATTTTCTTTGTTAATATATCGTCAAATTTTGATGGATAGTAGTTAGTAGTAGCAGAAACAACAGAAGATAGTACTAAAAGGATCAAGAGGGCCAACGCTTTAATTGACATTTTATTTCCTTGAGGGGTTTATTAGCTTACCTAATGTAAATCTTAAGATTTTTTTAAATAGTTTGCCAAGTAAAATATTCTTACAAATTATTAAATTATGATTAGTTTCTTTGTGCGCAGCAGATGGTGCCTGGCAAAATCATTCATTTGTTGCGTAGCTAGTTAATATGCTGTAATTTATTCCACCGGTTCTAAATGGGAGATTTTATGAAATTATCTAGATTCATATTATTAAAAATAGCGATTGTTAGTTATTTGTTAGTTGAATCAGTCGTCGTAGTAGCATCACCAGAGCATGATTGTTATCTTCTAATAACAAACAATTACGAAAAAGATAGCGTTCATTTTTCTCGTCAAGCAAAAGATAGTGATCGTGATTATGGGAAAGATTATCTTGGAAATGCGTTCTATATTATAAAGGATGTTCTAGCGCAGATAGGTTGTAGTGCAGATAGTGTAAACTTTGGTAAAGGGCCAGATGGAAAATCTAAGTCTAGGTGTGAAAAAATCGTTCCAGAGATCAATTCATCTAGAGTTTGTTATATAGAGTCAAACCTAGGTTATTTTTATGTTAGCTGGAATCAAATGGACAGTGCAAACGTTGTCTTTAATCGTTGGGATTAAAATTTACAAATGGGCCTATTTGGGATTAGCGAAGATTATTTAGAAAAGTCACTATC
>DYOQ01000052.1:5347-21344 GCA_020720455.1 Bdellovibrio sp. | reverse complement strand
TTTTGTTCGATTACTCCAACATAACTCTTCTCAATATAGACTTTACCTCGCTTAATCATTAATCATCTTCTCTTTTGATTGGTACTGGCCCAAGTGTGTGGCCAAATAGTTTTAAAACTTGATCGACTTTATCTAGTCGCAAGGTCTCCTTATTAGATTCAAGTTCTCTAATAAAACGAAGTCCAACGCCGGCCCTTTCTGCTAACTCTGGCTGGGTTAGATTTGCTTTTTTACGCTTATTTTTTACGAATTCTCCAATATTGTTCATACGATTAATTGTACCCTTAAGGGTATAAAAATCAATACTTATTATTTTTACGTACCCGATGGGGTACAAAAATCAAGATATTTACTAATTCGTACCCTGTCGGGTATATTATATCAAATCTCTACTTGATAAGAAATCTACGGCCTTAACGACAAGCACCCCGTCTTGTTGGTAATTCTTTGGAAGATTGAACACTACTTGATAACACTCAGCTGGTTTTAGAATATTTTTGTAGTGAAAAAGAGCACTGGATATTTTATCTGACCTTTTTTTTACTTCTATTAATTTATGTGGCCTATGATTTTTTAAAATGACGAAGTCAACTTCTCTCTTATCTTTGTCTCGAATAAATCTTAGTTCATAGTTTTCACCATATGCATCTTTTCTGAACTGAATCTCTTTGTGCAAATGAGTAGCGACCAAGTTTTCATATCTAGCATCTAAGTCAATTACGTCAGAGTTGTCGTAAAAATAGATTTTCGGGGCCTTCTGTATTGCACGAGCAAGTTTTCCAGCATATGGCCGTATCGTAAAAGTTAAAAACATTTTATCGAAGATGGACAGCCATCTTTGGACTGTTCTTGGAGAGATTAATAAATCTTTTGCAAGATTGTTGGCAGAAATAGTTGAACCTACTCTTTCTCTAATCATATCGAGCAAGAACCGCATCTGGTCAATATCCTGTACTCTTTCGAGATCTCGAAGATCTTCCCTGATTATTTTAGATAAGCGTTCCTCTTTCCATCTATTTAAAAAACGCAAATCAGCTTTTAAAAATGGTTCTGGAAATCCTCCAAATTTAAGCAAGTTTTCTAGATCATCGTTTAAGTTAGTTTTTGTGATTGATAGCATTTTGATTTCTGTTAAACAAAAAGGATGAAGGTGCCAGTGGAATGCACGGCCAAGAAGCGAATCTCCACCTTTTTTAAAAGTGTCAAGTCTTGCACTTCCGGTTAATATGAATTTGTTGCCACTCTTTCTAATTTTATTAGTGTCCCAGATACCTTTGATGAAGCTTTTCCATCTCGTGTATTTATGAATTTCATCGAGAACTATAGGGTAGTTGTTAATGGGCCACCCTTTGTTAATGATAATTTTTTTATCGTCAACATTGTCCCAGTTCAGATAGTTCTCAATGTTATCTTGTAGTAGCCCGACGGCCAAAGTAGTTTTTCCAGTTTGCCTAGGCCCAGAAAGAAGAACTATTTTTTCTTCGGCCAAATCATTTTTTATAAAAGGTGTTATATATCTAATTCGACAACTCCAAAGACACTATTCCGACAATTTTAACATGTATGTCAAAAAAGTCGAGACAATTTTAACATACATGTCAAAAAAGTCGGGCCAGTGGATTATACAGTTTTTTTCTTGTATGCGCTAAAAACCATGTAGAAAAAGAATAAAACTCCAACTAAAAGAAATACAACAGATAGTTCATGATAATATTTATCAAGTAACTCTTTTTGGCCGTAAAGGTAGTATCCAAGAACGGCCAAAATAATGTTCCATATTGTTGCACCGATGGTTGTGAATAGTAAGAATGGAAATATTGGCATTTTCGTCGCACCTGCTGGTAGAGAGATTAACTGTCTAATTCCTGGTACTAAGCGACCAATTAGGGTTGAGAGATTACCGTATTTTAAAAAGAAACGTTCCGCTTGCTGAACCTTTTTTTCATCTAGTAAGAAAAATGCTCCTAGTCTACTTGAGACAAACTTACTCATAAATGTTTCTCGTAAAAAAAATGCCAAGTAGTAGTTTATGAGGGCACCAATGATTGCTCCAAGTGTTGAAAACAAAATTACCAAATAGATATTTAAATCACCATTTGCAGCTTTGTAAGCTGCCGGTGGAACTACTATCTCTGATGGAAATGGGATAAAACTACTTTCGATAATCATTAAAAGAGTTACTGTGCCGTAATTAATGTTGGCCATATACCATGAAGTTATAGATGTCATTATTCCAGAAAGCATGATCTCTCCTAAAAAATATGTTTAAATTGAATTAATGACATCTACTCTATCTTGCAATCTTCTTTATGCGCAAGTTAAATGTTTTTTACCGACTCAATTTCACCTTTTATATTCATGGTGTGTTCTTCTATTACTAAGTTATTTCTGCCAGACATTTGGTTTGCATGTTTTGTCATTAGAGTGAGACCTCCACAACATGGAACTGTCATTCGAAGAATGATGATTTTGGGAACATCCTCTCTTTTGAAAATAGCAGCTAACTTTTCGACGTACTTATCTGTTTTGTCAAGCTTAGGACAAGCGATAACTACACTCCTATTGCGAATGTACTTCCAGTGGATATCTGCACAGGCAACTGGTGAGCAGGTGCTAAGGATTACAAGCTCTTTATTGCTAAAAAATGGAGAGGCAGGGTTTACGAGGTGGAGCTGAACAGGCCATTGCTCTAATTCTGATGGCATGACATGTGTTGAGAACCCAGTCGTTATAGGTTGTTTCGCCACTACTTTTTGTCGTGGTACTTGTAAAAGAGAATCTTTTTTTCTTAGTGTTAAAAGATGTTTTTCAACTGCTTCTTCATTGAAATCATCAGCATCTCTTTCTTCAATGGTTAGAGCACCTGAATGACATTTTCCAATACAATCACCAATGCCATCGCAGAAATCTTCACGAACCAGCTTAGCTACACCATTTATTATTTGCAGTGCTCCTTCTGCGCATCCTGTAACACAATCTCCACATCCATCACATAATGATTCATCTATTTTAATAATTTTTCTTTTCATTGATTTTCCTATTGTAAATTTTCAAACTAAACTATCTCAATGATTTGCTAGCTTGTATTTGATTTAAGTCAGGCCGCTAAAAATATCTGTAACAAAATTAAAGTTCTGAATTATTGTTGAATCGTTTATTTCAAGAGTAGAAATTTTATCAAGAGGAAGCTTTCGTAGTTGAAGGTCGAGGCGGCCTTCAGATGATACAGGGTTCACTTTTAGTAGCTCTAGGCAAAATTGAGGTGAAAGCAGTGGTGGATGGCCCTTTTTTTGATTGTGAGCTGGAATAACAGCGTGTAGATGTTTGTTATCGTCAAAGTATGAGTATATCGTTTGTAGCGAAGTAGTTAGTGGGGGTAGTTTGTCGATGGTTGTTATAAATGTTGGGAGAGGTGTCACGGTGAGGTTATTAAGGGCCAGGGCGATTGAGTAAAACTGTTCTGAGTTAGGATCATCATTTTCAATAACGGTAGTTTGGTATTTGTTGAGTTCTGATTGGTAGGGTGAATTTTTGCTTACGACTGAGACAATCTCACCAGATAAGAGAGGGGAATATCTGTCTAAATGAGTTTGGATGATTGTTTTGCCATTTATGTTTATTAATCCTTTAGGAGTCCCCATTCGTGAGGACTTTCCGGCCATAAGAATAACGATATTTGCAGCGATCCTGTTTTCTTGAATTATTAGCTCCAGTATAAAGTAAATAAATTAATTTATTTTTATTTCCAAAACAAGTAAAATCAATCTGTCTTAAAAGGAGAAGGGTAATGAGTGAGACGTATACATATTTAGGAGGGATGTTTTCTAAAGGTGGATATGTTCCTGTGTCAGAGACCACTGTAAAGTTGTTTGATCTGAAGAAAAGAGTAATTATGGATGAAAGAGAGATTACTATGGTATTTTGTAACGCTCTTAAGTCCGTACTAGAGCTTGAGGCCGTTAGTGAGATGATTGAAGAGCTGTTTTCAATAGAATGTCAATTAGAACAGTTAAAAGAAAATAAACTGTTTCAAAAGTTTTTTTTGATGGATGATTTTTACCGGAATATGGCACCGATACTTCTAAGGTCAATTCTTGAAAATTGTTCAAAAACAAAGCTAGGAGATGGTTCTGCCGATTCTGTTAAAGAAGCATTAAGAGTGGCCATAGAGGAAGAGATCTATGTTCTTATGGCAGAAATCGATGAAGCTCAGACCAGTACTTTTATTTCGTGATTTTTATTTAAAATAGTTATTGTCATATCAAAAAAAATAAGTAAACATTTTTTATTAGTTTAACAACGTATAGGAGTTATTATGAACAGAAAAGAGCTTATCGAGTCAATCTTGAGTGACAAGTCCCTTGGCCATTTAACAAAAAAAGATGCGGACTATTTCGTATCAACAATGTTTGATGTTATCAAAAAAGCAGTTAAAAAAGGTGATAACGTATCTTTGATTGGTTTTGGAACTTTTACTAAGACTAAGAGATCAGCTAGAGTTGGTGTTAACCCATCAACTGGTGCAAAAATTAAAATTAAAGCAAAGACTGTGCCGAAGTTCCGTCCAGGAAAGGCATGGAAAGAGATTATGTAATCTTGCCTTAAATGGTTATGATTTTATAAATGGGGGGATTTTTCCCCCTATTTTTTTGTTGCTTGTCCATGTCAAAAATTTGAGCTTAATTGGGGAAAAATATGCCCTTTTGGCCAGCGAGTAGGTAAGTTCTTCCTGCTATTTTTGTTATCCTTGAATAGAATTTTTCTTAGCGATATAATTTTGACATATACGGGAAAGAACTGGATGTTTTTTCCTATCGCTAAAAAAAGGATTTTTTATGGCCGCCGAAGAAGTAGAGAAACCACAAGATTTTAAGAGAGAGAATCCGACATCAACATCTAATCCATTGATTGTTATTTTGCTAGTGTCAAACGCGATCCTGATGGGTGCAGTGGCATTTTTGCAATATAGTGCTCACCAAAAAACAAATGCTCAGCAATCTGTTAGCGATATAGTTAAGGCCGAGATGGCAAATGCGGACAAGGAAAAATCAAAATCAGGAGGGCCAACAGGTGAAGCAGTTGAAGAGGATGGTAAGCCTTTTCCTTTAGATAGCTTTACTTCGAACCTTGCTCAAGGTGATGGGCCACGTAGATTTTTACGAATCAATTTAGTTTTAAAGTTTAGCATGGACTCTAATGAAGAAGAGTATCGTGCAAGGAAACCTCAGATTAGAGATACTATCATTAGTATCTTAAACTCTAAGAGACCTGAAGATGTATTAAAGATGGAAGGTAAAAACTATCTCAAAGAGGAGATTAAGGCCGGAATCAATGCATTTTTAGTTGATGGTAAATGTATTGATGTTTATTACGTAGGTTTTCAGGTTAGTTAGCAAATATTTGCTACGTAATTATCCCAGGAGGGGATTTTTATGGCACAGGTGTTAAGTCAGGATGAAGTAGATGCTCTTTTAAATGCAGTCAATGATGATGGAAGTGGCAGTAGTGCTGCCGATGCAAAAGGCGGATCTGATTTAGGTTTAGATGACGATTTTGGTGATGAGAATATTCAGCCTTATGATCTGACTAATCAAGATAGGGTTATTCGAGGAAGGATGCCTATTCTCGAGATTATTTATGAGAGATTCATTCGAACGTTTCGTGTATCGCTCTCAAATTCACTTAGGAAGATTGCAACGATCTCTATGATCTCTACCGATTTATTAAAATTTGGTGAGTTTGTTAACACTCTTCCGATACCATCATGTATGTGTATTATGAGATTTAATGATTTAAGAGGCCCGGCCCTTTTGGTTTTTGAATCAAAGCTGGCCTACGCAATCATTGATTCATATTTTGGTGGAACAGACCGGCCATTTACAAAAATTGAAGGCAAAGAGTTTACGCCTATTGAACTATCATTCATGAAAAAAGTTATGGATATGGCAATTAGCGATCTTGAATCTTCATGGGCCCCAGTACACCGAATAGATGCTCAGTATCTAAGAACAGAGATCAATCCACAATTTGTTGGTGTTGTTCCACCATCAGATGTCATTATCGCAACAACGTTTGAAGTTGAGTTTGAGTCGGCATCGGGAACAGTAATGGTGGTGATTCCATACTCAACCATTGAACCAATTAAAGGTAAACTTAGTTCAAATTTTCAAACTGATAACGATATGGCCGATAGTATTTGGACTAAGGCGATGAATGAGCATTTGCAATCAATTAAAGCAAGCCTGGTAGTCAAACTTGGTGAAACAACAATGAGTATTGGTGATCTTATGACATTAGATATTGGCGATATTATCCCTCTTAAACAAGAAGTATCAGGAGAGATAACGATAGAGGTTGAAGGGGTTGATAAACTAAAGTGCTTAATTGGCCATTATAAAGGAAATAGGGCCGTACAAGTAACAAGAAAAATTGAAAACGTATAGGACTTAACTAACGAGAGGTATTGAATGCAAAATGATGGATTAGCAGCAGAACAAAATGGGAAAGGCGGATTTGGAGGGGGCCCAGTCAATGAAGTCAAAGTCTCTGAGCTAGCAGATAAAGTTAAAGCAGGCGATGATGCTCTAAATAAGCTAAGGGTTCAAAACTTAGATTTTATTTTGGATATTCCGTTGCAAGTAGCTGTAGAGCTTGGACGAACATCAATACTAATTAAAGATCTGCTTCAACTTGGACAAGGATCAGTTTTAGAACTTGATAAATTAGCTGGTGAGCCGCTTGAAATTTTAGTTAATGGTAAAATGGTGGCAAAAGGTGAGGTCGTTGTAGTTAACGAAAAATTTGGAATTCGTCTAACAGATATTATTAGTCCAATTGAAAGGATTGAAACATTAAAATAACCAAAGGGCAAAATATGAGTAAAATAAAAAACTATTCCTTAATTTTTTGGATATCACTTTTGCTGATTTTTTCAACGGCCCATGCTTCGATAAAAATTAGTGATGCTTCGGTTACCGATCTTGATGGAAAGAGTAGAAGATTTGAAGTGGTATTTTCTGGTACTTTAACTGATCGTCCAGTGATGGAGGTAAAAGATAATTTTGTCCAGTTAGTATTTAAGGATGCTGTCGTTTGGCCCAAAATTAATAAGCAGGTTAAGCTAAATGGTGATAATGGCGATACGACTCTGATGGTTTATCAATTTGATAAAGATACGGTTAGAGCAAGGGCCGTAATTCCGTACTCGTTAGTGAAAAACCGTGATTTCTTAAATTTTAATATTGTTGATCAAAAAATTATTTTAGATTTTCCAGTGGAAAAATCAGGAGTAGCGGAGAGTGTTGCTGCTAAATTGGATGATAGCTATCTTGAAAAACTTCTAGACGCAGAAAAGAAAACAAATAGTTTTGATAATAAGATTGGGGCCGCAGTTGTTGATAATGTTAAAAATTCAATGGCATCAAATAAGAAAGAAGAAACAATTACCCCAGAAGAGTTTTCAATTGGAAAGTATGTAGCAAAGTTTGTTGCTTTCTTAAGCATAGTGCTCCTTCTTTTTTATGGGCTTGTTGTTTTAATGAAAAAAGGGGTTGCACGAAAAGGCAAGCTTGGCTTTTTTAACAATATGAATTTAGTCACAGTTGTAAATACAACACATGTTGGGCCAAAGAGAAATTTGATGGTAGTAAAAGTTCATAATCAGGTATTTTTGCTAGGTTCATCAGAGAGCGGAATTAGTCTTATTTCAGAGTTAAATGATTTTCCGGGTGTTGTTAAAGAGACAGAGAAATTTGTTACAGGTGAAAATTTTGATGAGAAGTTAAATTTTGCTGAAATTACTAATAATGACGTAACGTTGAAAGAGAATATTTTAATCTCTTCAAATTCTAAAAAAAGTAGTTTCAGTGAGCAGATAAAAGAGAAAGTTAAAGGCCTAAAACCGCTACAGTAGAGGTAGTTTTGAGAGTGAAAAGAGTGCTTAGATTTTTGTTGTTGATGCTAGGGATGATCGCATCAGGTTCTGCTTTTG
Source organism: Bdellovibrio sp. (assembly GCA_020720455.1). Classification (GTDB taxonomy): domain Bacteria; phylum Bdellovibrionota; class Bacteriovoracia; order Bacteriovoracales; family Bacteriovoracaceae; genus DYOQ01. The sequence continues at coordinate 13,354 of DYOQ01000052.1, read as the reverse complement.
CTCAGTCAGCAACAAAGTTTGGTCTTCCTGGGATTGCTTTAAATTTTGGCCAAGGAGTAGACCTGGTCGATACATTAGAGCTTTTAATTCTTTTTACTGTGATAACACTAGCTCCTGCAATATTAATTTTATGTACATCATTTACTAGAATTATTGTTGTCTTATCATTCATGAGACAAGCAATCGGAACTCAGCAGATGCCACCTAATCAGTTGCTAGTTGGGTTAGCTCTATTCTTGTCAATTTTTGTAATGAAACCTACTGGTGAAGCAATTTATAATCAAGCGATCTCCCCATATATGGATAAAAAAATTACGACAGTACAGGCACTAGACGTAATCGAACTTAATTTAAGATCGTTCATGAGTAAGCAGATAAGGAAGACAGATATTGGACTTTTTTATGCAGTAACCAACACTCCTGCTCCAAATACTATTGATGATGTTCCAATCCATTTTTTGATTCCTGCATTTATTATTTCTGAGCTTAAAACAGCGTTTCAGATAGGGTTTCTGCTATATATCCCGTTTTTGATTTTAGATATGGTTGTGGCGGCGGTACTTATGGCAATGGGGATGATGATGTTACCTCCAGTTGTTGTGTCGTTACCTTTTAAGTTGCTACTTTTTGTTTTGGTTGATGGTTGGCATTTGGTGACTGGTTCAATCTTACGCTCTTTTAACTAGGGAAGTTTATGGAAAATGATTTTGCATACGATATCGCAGCACAAGCAATAAGAGTTACTCTTATGGTTTCGGCCCCAATGTTAATAGGGGCGTTACTTATAGGTATTTTGGTTTCTATCTTTCAAGCAGTGACACAAATTAACGAGCAGACAATGTCATTTATTCCCAAAATCCTAGTTATTGTTGGGGCCCTAGTGATTTTTAGCCCATGGATGATTGATACATTAACTACATTTACAAGAGAACTTATTTTGGAAATTCCAAATTTGGTGGCAAATAAATGATAAATATTACAATTAGTGATTACACTTCACTTATTGCTTTCTGGGCCGTCTTTTCTAGATGGACTGGAATATTAATTCAGATTCCAATTTTTGAAGATTATTCGATCCCAATGATTGTTAAGATTCTTTCTTCCTTAATGATAACATACGTATTTTTCCCTTACGTTTCAACTAATGTGATGAAGGATGTTGTTCTTCTTGGGCATCATGCATTTTGGGTGCTGACTATTTTAAATCTTATTATTGGTTTAGTGATTGGTTTTTTTGTGAAATCAATTATGGATGTGTTTGTGTCTGCGGGTGGATTAATCACTCAGCAGATAGGGTTTGGTGCTGTTAGATATTTTGATCAATCATCATCTCAGCAAGTAGGCCCTTTTGAAAAAATTATTCACTGGACGATAGTGGTGACCATTATCTCATCAGGAGCACTAATTCCAATGTTAAAAGGTGGATTAATGTCATTTGAAACGATAACCGCTTATAATCTTACAAAGTTGTCAAACACCCCTCTGTTTTATCTTGAGATGTTTAAGTCGATTTTTATTTCAGCGTTAATGTTGTCATCTCCTATTATTTTTACAAATCTTTTAATTACAGGCGTCCTTGGGATAATGGCAAGAACAGTTCCTCAGGTTAACGTCTTAATGGTTAGCTTTATTGTTAATATAGGTATGGGGTTACTTGTTTTTTCTGTAACCTCGTATGAGTTTTTTTCGGTTGCATACGATATGTATATAAAAAAACTTGGGGATATTTTTCAGTTTTTAACATAGGAAGTGTTGATTGTCAGACGACAGCGATTTAGGCGATAAAACGGAAGAGCCGAGTCAATATAGAATTGACGAGTTTCGAAAGCGTGGTCAAGTTGCGTCCTCTCATGAGTTAACGAGTGTCCTAATATTGTTTGCCGCAATTATGACATTAGGCTTTTCAATCGTGTATATGTATGAGCTTTTTTCTACGTATATTGAGTGGCTATATCTTCAAGATGCAAAAGAGATTTATCAAGAAACTAAATTCAAGAAAATTATCGAAGAGAGTGCATTTACTGCGTTTAAGGCAGTCGCTCCTATGTTCTTAATGGTTTTTGTTGTTGGCTTTTTATCAAACGTAGCTCAGGTCGGTTGGTTGTTTTCTCCAGAAATTCTTTCTTTGAAATTTGAAAGGATTAATCCCCTTGAAGGAATGAAGCGTTTGTGGTCAATGAAATCATTGGTCACTGCTGTTAAAGGTATTTTTAAGTTTATAATTATTCTTGGGATTTCTTATTACATTATTAAAACACAGATGCCCAAGTATATGGGTTTTTTGCACTCTGAGTTTGTAAGTTCGTTCGCATATGGCAAAGAACTAATGATTCAATTATCTGCTGCAATTGTTGGTGGATTAATAATTATAGCGCTAGGTGATTTTAGTTGGGAAAAATATTCGTATAGAAAAAAATTGATGATGACAAAAGAAGAAGCAAAAAAAGAACATAGAGAGCATGAAGGTAATCCAGAAATTAAGCAGAAAATTAAAAGCATTCAACGTGAGATGTCTCAAAAAAGAATGATGGCCAAAATTCCTGAAGCAGATGTCATAGTAACCAACCCAACGCACTTAAGCATTGCGCTTAGGTATGATAGTGAGAATATGGTTTCACCACAAGTCCTTGCTAAAGGCGCTGATCATTTGGCATTAAAAATTAGAGAGATAGCTAAGGCCCATAATATTCCAATTGTAGAGAATGTTCCACTTGCTAGAGCGATGTATAAAACAATTAAGGTAGGAGGATATGTTCCTCGAGATTTATATAAGGCGATCGCAGAGGTTTTAGCTTTTGTATATAAGCTAAAACGTAAAAACAAAGCACTCAGCACAGGAGAGGAGAGAATAGATGGATAATAGTCTGTTCTTAAAATTTAAGGCGTTTACTAAAAATTCAGACATGTTTGTCGCCATAGGTATGTTGCTTATTTTAAGCGTAATGATCATACCTGTTAATCCGACTGTACTCGACTTGTTGTTAGCGTTTACGCTGTCATTATCAGTTCTAATTTTGTTAATGTCTGTATATGCAAAAAGACCTTTAGATTTTTCAACATTTCCATCGGTTCTTTTGATTACGACGCTGTTTAGGTTATCCTTGAACGTTGCTTCGACTAGAAATATTTTACTTCATGGTGGTACAGATGGAACAAGTGCAGCTGGAGAAATTATTCGGTCATTTGGTGAGTATGTAGTAGGAAACAATGTTGTTGTTGGATTAATTATCTTTGCAATTTTAGTAATCATTAACTTTATCGTTATTACAAAAGGTGCTGGTAGGGTATCAGAGGTCGCAGCAAGATTTACATTGGATGCTATGCCAGGTAAGCAGATGGCGATTGATGCTGATTTAAATGCTGGACTAATTAACGATGTTGAGGCCAAAAGACGTCGTAAAGAGATAGCTGCTGAAGCAGATTTTTACGGTTCTATGGATGGTGCTTCGAAGTTTGTTAGAGGTGATGCTATTGCTGGTATTTTAATTACAGCAATAAACATCATTGGCGGAATTATTATAGGTGTCACGCAGTATGATATGACGTTAGCTGAATCTTCGAAAGTATTTACATTGTTAACTGTGGGTGATGGTTTAATGGCACAGATTCCTGCAATTATCATTTCAAGTGCCGCCGGTGTAATTGCTACTCGTAATGCTAATGATGAGTCTCTTGGTGGAGAGATGACCAAGCAGTTTAAAATTCATCCTAAAGCGATGTATATTGCAGCAGGAGTATTAATCGTTTTTGCAATGATTCCAGATTTGCCATGGTTACCATTTATATCAATTGGACTTTTGATTGCATTTGTTGCTTATCGGATTGATTTAGGTCTGCAAGCAGAGGAAAAACTAAAACGTATAGAGATCGTAGAAGAGGGGAAAGCGGTTTCAGATAATTTAGAAGATTTACTAAAGCTAGAACTTGTAGAGTTAGAGGTTGGTTATGGACTTGTCCATCTTGTTGATACAGAACAAAATGGTGACTTATTAGAAAGGATATCTCATATAAGAAAACAGTTTGCATCTGATTGGGGAGTCATTGTTCCATCGGTCAAAATTAGAGACAATTTGGAGCTTAAACCTGGTGCATACTCTGTAAAAATTAAAGGTGTTGAGGTTGCAAAAGGTGAGATTGTTCCTGATCACTATCTAGCAATGGACCCTGGTAGTGTCATTGATAAAATATCTGGAATAGAGACTGTTGAGCCAGTTTTTGGCCTACCGGCCGTATGGATAAAAGAGGATCAAAAAGAGGATGCACAGTACTATGGATATACTGTAGTAGATCAGTCTACGATTATCGCAACACACTTGACCGAACTGCTCAAGAATAATCTACATGAACTTTTCGGCAGACAAGAGCTGGTAAGACTTCTAGATAATTTTAAAGAGTACTATCCAAAGGTTGTATCTGATCTAATACCAGATATACTATCATTAGGAGTGGTACTTAAGGTTATGCAAAATTTACTTCGAGAAGGAGTTTCTATTCGTGATTTAAGAACGATTTTAGAAACACTTGGTGAGATAGGCCCTGCTAGCAAAGATAGTAACGTATTAACAGAGGCCGCTAGACAGGGATTATATAGAACTATCACAGATTCAGTAAAAGGAGATGGGGGAGATGTCGCAATTTTTACGCTAGATCATAATATTGAAGAGATTATTGCTCAGAACATAGTTAGTGGGGATCAAGGACAGCAGTTGTCACTAGATCCTAAGATTACACAAAATATTTTAGCAAGTCTTAATGAGAAAATGGAAGAGGCAACTAATCTTGGTGAGAGTATGGTGGTTCTTTGCTCTCCAGTGATTAGACACCATTTTAAAAGGCTGACTGAAAAATTTATTCCAAATCTTGTGGTTGTTGGCCATAACGAACTTGGAGCAGAGACAAGTATCAGGTCTCTTGGAACGGTGAGGTTATAGTATGCATGTCAAAAAATTTGAAGCTGACAGCGTAGAAGAGGCCCTTAAAGATATTAAAAGGACTCTTGGCCCTGAAGCGATCATTCTAAAAACTGTCACTAATAAAGGCCTAAAGGGGACGTTTAAAAGAAAGAAGATAGAAATTACAGCTGCAATTTCTGAGCAAAAATATATTGATAAAGCAAGTGTTGATCATGTTCTAGATAGTAAACAAAAAGATTTATTTTATAATGATAGAGCAAGTTCCATATCTGATTCTATTAACAGGTACGCTTCGACTTCAAAAACAAATGGATATGGTGGGCTCTCTCTGAACAAAAGAGTTAACACCGTTAAAACTAGTGAGCAAGTGCCAGCTGCAAATGTTTCAGCTAATAACGAACTAGATGATTTTTTAAACTCGGATGACAACTTTTCTAGCGAAGAGTTTGTTAGTGAGCAGGAAATACAAAGAGAAGCTACACGGCCTGCATTTCAAGAACAGTTGGCCGTTCAAGATGTAAATAGGTTATCGGCACGAATAAAAATGTTAGAAGATTCGCTCGCAAACCAAATTAGTAGTCGAACTAGTAGTAGAGAAAGTGAACTTCGAGATTTAAGAAACTTGTTGGCAAGTTTTGGAATTGCTGAATCTTCAATTAAAAAATTGATCAAAAAAGTTACCTTTGAGTTTTCTCCAGAGGATATGGAAGATGAGAGTAAGATTTTTGACTTCGTTCTTAGAGAAATGTCATCTTCAATAAAAACAGAGATGCCTCTTTTTTCTCGAGTGGATAGTAGTGCCGGCCCGGTAGTTACCGTGCTTGTCTCAGATTGTGCTTCTGGGCAAACTAGCATGGCAATGAAATTAGCTTCGATGAATGATAAAACGGTTGTGATACAGAGTGGTACAATTTTAAATGGTGTTTCAGATGTTGCCGTTAAGGTTGTTCAAGATATTTTTGCAATTGAGGTTGTTAAAACGAATGGGATATCTGAAATAATTCACGAGTGTAGAAAGGCCGTTGATGCAGGTAAGTCAGTAGTTATTGATTATAGAAATTCAGTAGCAGAAGAAGAGAGTACACGAAAATTTTCAGAAACTCTTATTCGGGCCTTTTCTAATGTTGAGGTTTTATTAACACTTTCATCTGTTCATTCAGAAAATTATAATATGCGAATGCTAGAAAAATATAGAGTGATATCTGATGGCATTGTTATAACCAATTTAGACAACTGTTTAGATTATGGTGCTCTATTTAACCTTGCAATCAAAGCACAAGGCATACCGTATAAATTTTATGGTACAGGAAGAAATATACCTGATGATGTTGAATCAGCAACACCAGAAAGATTGATAGCGGGTATTTTTAAGTTGTAATTAGTTTGTTGCTAGGATGGCAACAAAAGTGTTGGAGAAACAGGATGTCGCTAGATGTAGCTCAAGACTGGTTGATGTCTTATAGACAAGATCAGCATGGATTGTTTCAAAAAAAAGCAGTTAAGATAGCAGTCACTAGTGGCAAGGGAGGCGTTGGAAAAACGTCGGTGTCACTTCTTCTCGCTAGAGTTATTGCTAACCTTGGAAAACGTGTTCTTTTAGTTGACTGTGACTTTAATTTATCAAATACGTTAGTGAAGCTAGGTCTACCACTAAATGATAATTTTTATTCGTTACTAGCTGGTGAACGGCCCTTCGAAGAATGTATCATAAAAGATAAAAAATTTCATTTACTAGCAGGATGTAATGGCAATGTTAATTTAGTTGAAGATAGCTTTAAGATTGATCAGTTTATCTTAAGCATGATTGCAGAAAAAGAGCACGTATATGATTTTATCATATTTGACTCTCCGGCCGGTGTTGATAAAACAAATCTGATCCTTAATGCTTATTGTGACTACCGTTTTGTCGTAGTTGTTCCAGATAGTTCATCAATAACAGATTCATATTCGATAATGAAACTGCTCTACATGAAACATAATATTAAAGATAACCACTTGGTTATTAATATGACAGCAAGCTATGAGCAAGGTGAACGCGTTGTCAGAAAGCTTGCAGAAACATCTGAGCATTTTTTTGGGGGGAAGGTAAAAATGTTTGGGATATTAAATTATATAGATCAAAGAGGTAGTGAGTTCGATAGGTTGGTAAAAATTGCCGATGAAAAAATCTTTAGCAATTTTTATAAGTCTACGAAGAAGTTTGTCGATGAGAGACTTAGTCGTGTCGATACTATGTTAAGTATTAACACTTTTGCCGGTAAAGAGCAGTACGCTCAAATCTAGTAAGGAGTACGCATGTCATCTCTCGCAAAAAAACTAAAAAATTTAAAAGATTATCGAAGCACTGTTGAACCACACGTAAGAGACGAAATTATTGTAGAGTATGCGCCTCTTGTTAAATTTATTGCTCAGAAAATAGCATCGCGACTTCCTCCTAATATTGAGCTTGATGACTTGATCTCTTGTGGTGTTATTGGCCTTATGGATGCAATCACAAAATTTGATCCGGCAAGAGATAATAAGTTTAAGACTTATGCTGAATTTAGAATTAGAGGAGCGATACTTGATGAACTAAGATCTCAAGATTGGGTTCCTCGGTCAATTAGAGAAAAAGCAAAGTTAATTGAAAAAACAACAGCAAAGTTAGAGGCAGATTTAGGCCGTCCGGCAACTGATGAAGAGATGTGCACAGCTCTTGGAGTTCCACAAGAAGAGTATCATGATATGTTAAATAAAGCGAAATCAGTGTCATTATTAAATATTGATGATTCAGCTTCATTTAATAGAGGTGACAAACGATTGATGTCAAGAGTGATGGATGGTAATCGCTCCGTAAATCCTCTTTCTGCTGTTAGTTATAAAAATGCTAGAGATAAAATCAAAGATGGAATTATGACGTTACAAGAGAAGCAGCGCCTAGTTTTATCACTATATTATTATGAAGATTTAAACTTAAAAGAGATTGGCCAAGTACTAGATGTGACAGAATCACGAGTGTCCCAATTACACACTCAAGCAATCATTAAGTTGAAACTGAAACTGAAATCATATTTTGATTCACCAGAAGATTTGATGGCGATGTAAGGGGAACAAT
>DYOQ01000052.1:0-5247 GCA_020720455.1 Bdellovibrio sp. | reverse complement strand
CAATAGTGTAATTACAAATCATTTTGAAAAATCAGATGGCCATCATTTTTGTGAAATTGTTAATGAAAAATTAAGTCTGACGAGAGTGGAGATTGATCGTCTGATTATTCTTCTTCCAACAATATTATCCGTAATTGATCAGTTTAAATTTGCAGGTAGACTTGATTGCAAAATTGAGACAGGAAGAATTGTTTTTTCTGGGGCCATGGAGTTTGATCAAAAAATTAATGAGATAAGAGAAGAGATTTATAAACTGACTAGGCTGCTTTTTGCCAAGAAATCAATTCTTACATTTGATTTGCAAGACGAAGGAAATAAATTTTTCTTAACTATCGTCGTTGATTTTATGATCGGTGAAACTTATCGCGTAGTTGAGATGGCCGACGAGTTTGGAATGGATCTAGTAATAGATTCTCTTTTTGATAAGTTTATAACAGAGAAACGCCAAATTGGTGCTCATAACATAATAGAGATATCTGAGCATTTTAGTATAAATAGTTTATGGGGTGTCCCAACTCAGCTTGATAAATCAGTAGACCTATACCATTTTAACTTTCTATTTCGACCAGTATCCCTCATAATACCTAGAGGGGGAAAATTTTTCTCTCTGAAGAATAAAAAAGATTTAATACACACAGGAAGTGGATACAGTGTCACAGGATGGGACATCAAAACATGCGATTGTAAACCTAAGTATTATCTCGATCTTTTTTCTATTTTTAACTCTTAATCAGTTCACACAATTTTTTAAGTGGAGATTTTATGGGTCTTATTAAAGGGCGTTTTCTTTATTACTACCACTCAGCAGTTATTTTGTTGATGATTGGGGCAACTTGTTATGTTGCTTACAATTTTTGGTTGGTTTCGCCTTTGGGTAATAGTGAAAAACTTGAGTGGTTAGGAAAGGCCAGCAAGATAATGGATGGGAACGTAAGTGAAAAAAATCTAGAAACACTTGAAAGAGATGTAAATCAGGGTAATGTTAAATTTGCTAACAAGCAGATTATTGATCTTGAAAAAGATATTCGTTACATTTCAAGATATACAAAAAAATCTGAAAGCTTTCAAAATCTTGAGCGTTCAATTGATCAGATGAAAAAAAGTATTCTTGATATTGTCTCCGGTTCTGAAATTGCTTCAGTGATTGGAGTTGTGAAAACTAGAATTCAAAAATTTAATGAGTACGTTGAAACAAATAACTGGAAGAGTTTAAACAGAATGGCACAGAGGCTTGAGGCCCAGTTAGATTTGACAAAAGATTACAGTCACAGCAATCTTCTTAGGGTTAAGGATAACTTAAATAAGAGTATTAACAAGATGAAACAGGTAACGTCCGTTTCTGTTTTAAGTCCAGAAAATAAAACAGCTATTAATCTAAAGTTAGACACTATGGAAGTTGAGATGAGTCTTTTGGAGCAGTATCTGCTCAATTTGAGTAGGTTTACAAGTAGCTACACAGATTTAAAGGCTTCATATGAAAAATGGTATAAGGAAACAGCACCAGACGTTTCAATGATTCAAGTTGACGATACGAACAAGTATCATCATATTTTTTTCGTGATGGTTGGTGCCGGGATTTTTCTTACGCTATCATTTATTATTAGTTTACCACTCTATCTATCTGGAGTAAGAAATGGAGAGATAGTTTTAGAAAACAAAATTCTTGAGTTTATAAAAAATAATATTCTTAAAACTGAAAAAATTGATTTAGATTGGGGAAGTGTCAAGTTTCAGCAAGGAATAAGTAAGCTTTATGATTATATTCACAAGAGAATGAGCTTTGGTTCCATCTTTCAAGAAAGTATTCCATTTCCAGCAGTTTTATTTGATTCAAATTTAAATGTGATGTGGGCCAATAAACTTTTTGGAAAGGAGTTTGAAGTTAGTGATGATCAAATTAGTAACAGTATGTTGTCTTGGGAGCAGATCCGAAGATTTACCAACCTAGGTGAAAGTGATCCGCTTCTTGAAGCTGCAGGCCGTGATATAGCAGGAATTTATCAGGTTCAATTTAAAGCGATGAAGGAAAATTCAAAACCATACCCTTATGAGATGTATGTCTCCCCTGTAACTTATGCAGGCCAAAGTCGCATTATGATCATTTTATACCCATTAAGTTCACTAGAAGAGACTATTGCTGACCAAGCAAAATCCTTAATAGGGCCGATTAGTAGATCTCTTGATTTATTGAGTACCGATAAGTTTGTAGATGGTGCCATTAATGAAATTAAAAAAGATTTTGATATCGCGGGAATTCCTAATATCTATGATAAGTTTTTGGTTCTAAATGAACATTTTTTTGGCCAGCGAAATGGATTATATAAACAGATTGAGGCGTTGGAAAATAAATTTTATGACTCGATAAAATTATTAAATGACGTCGGGGATTTGGTGTCAGAGCGGAGATTGCTATCTTCAACAATTATTTCTCATTTTCAAAATGCTAAAAAGAGTATTGTTGATTTGTGTGAAATCAGAAATGATTTAGAGCTTATTTTTAAAGGGAGCATTGATTCATCAAAGCGAATTGTTGTTAATAACGAAAAACTTGTCAAAGATAGTGATAAAATTATTTCGATAGTAGATGAGACTATGCTGTCTGTTCAAAAAGTTGGTGATGTCAGAAATGATTTAAAGAATCTGAAAATTAGTTTTGATGATTTTAGATCTAGGCTATATCAAACAATTGATCAGGCAATGATTTATAGTAAGAGTAAAGATGGAAATATTGATGGTATGAGTAGTGCTTTAAATAAAATTAAACTTGAAGGTAGAACTTTAGAAAAAGAACTTGGCCATTACTCAAAAACTATCACGGCACTAGATGTAATTTTGTCAAAGATGCAACTAATTATTGAAGGATTGCCTGAGCTAAATAAAAACGAAATTAGAGCTCTGTTTGAGCAAGATAAATCGTTAATTGACTCATTTGCATTTAGAGCGAGCAAGCTAGTGGTTGATGGTAAATCAGCTGAAGATAACTCTGTGGTTATGCTTAAACAGTTCTACGAGCTATTTAAAATGGACGAAGTTAGGTTGAATGATGTTGAGGCCCTTTTACAGCTATCGCCAGCAGAAGAGTCATGCATTAAAGAGATGGTTTAGTTCCTCAATTAATAATTCAACTTGCGCTAAACTCTTTTCAATTGTTAAAGAGTTATCAATAACATAATTTGATTTAACTTTTTTTTCCTCAATAGATATTTGAGATGCAATCATCTTGTGTGCAAGCTCCTCTGTTATTTTGTCACGCTTGATTAATCTTTCAATCTGTACTTCTTTAATAGAATAAATACAGACAATATAGTCATAATAACTTTCAAGTCCTCGTTCAAAAAGTAGCGGAGTATCGTAAATAAAAAAGGATTTTATTTTTTTGATTTCAATCTCTTTCTTTAGTTCAGTCTCTAAATGGAGATAGAGGATTTCTTCAAGTTGTTTTTTTATTGACTCATTGTTAAACGCTAGTTTTCTAAGTTTGGAAAAAACGATACTGTTTTCATTTTCGATAACGCTTGGGAATCTGGCCTTGATCGCTTCTATGGTAGCTGGATAGGTGTAAATTTTTTTGATGAGTGAATCTGCACAAATAAGTGGAATACTTTTTTCTTTTAAAATATTTGAAACTGTTGTTTTGCCAGTGGCAATACTTCCTGTTAGTCCGATAATTGGAATATCTAATTGATAAAGTCTATTTGACGTTGTTAACTTAGGGCCTAAGATTTTTTTCTTCAATCTTAACCTCTTTCCAGTATTCGTCCATTTCCAGTTGGTTCATATTTGCAATAGATTTTGAATCGTTGTTAATAAGTTCTTCCATCCTTTCAAATCTTCGCATGAACTTTCTATTGGCATTTCGCAAACAACTCTCAGGGTCGAGCTCTAAATGACGACCTAGTTGGGCCACGGAAAATAACAAGTCTCCAAACTCTTCTTCTATCTTTTTTTTGCTCTGTTCTTTCATCTCGTGTTTAAGTTCATTTAGTTCATCAAAAACCACTTGAAATACATCATCAGCACTGTTCCAGTCGAACTTGATTTTGTTAGTTGCTTTACCAATTTTTGTTGCTCCATAAAGAGATGGAAATTTTAAATAGTCTTTGCTGATTGTTGGTTGTTTGAGATCTTTTTTCTCATCAGATTTTATATCCTGCCATTTTGCAATTACCTCTTTTGAACTAATACTTGAGTTTTCAACTTTAAAAACATGTGGGTGTCTACGGATTAGTTTTTCTGCTAAAACTTTTGAGACTGACTCAATGTTAAAATGATTTTTTTCGCTAGCAATTTGAGAGTGAAGAAGTACTTGAAGAAGAACGTCGCCAATCTCTTCTTCCATAAGACGAGGACTATTATCTTCAACGGCAGCAATAAACTCATAGCACTCTTCAACTAAAAACTTTAGTAGAGTTTCATGGGTCTGTTCAAGATCCCAAGGACAGCCGCCATCTTTATTTCTAAGCTTTGCAATAATTGCTACGAGATTTTGAAAGTTATCTAGCTTCATTCCTATTCCTCTGTTTTAACCCTTATGCCATAATGGTCTGAAAGATTAGTAGTTACTACCTCTCCACTAGGCCCAGTAATTGTTATAGGCAATTCTTTTGCTACTTCAGAGCTAATAATAGTGCTATTTTTTGCAAAGATATGATCTAATAATAAATTATCCTTTGAATCTGCTAGCTCATTTTTTTTACAAAATGTGCAGCTACTTGTAAAGGGATCAACAAATCCTACATCTTTCAATTTTTGACAACTATTTTCAAACTCACCAGTGATGTCATTTAAGATATTTTCAAACGAACAGTTAAAATCTCCAAGCATATAAGTTGGAGTTTCCTGATCACTATTTTCAAAATTTTGGATCATCTCTTCTACTTGAAAAAGATTTTCATCCCCCCAGTCACCATGAGTTCCTGTATATGGAACATTCTCTCCCATCTTTGCTGTTAGGTGCGTGCAGTAAACTGAGATATTTTTATTCCCAGTATTAATATTGGCCTTGATCGCAGCTCGGTGATTAAGTGTCGCCTCATTCTTCCAGTCGACTATTTCACTCTTTACGATTGGAAATTTGGACAGCAGTAAGAGTCCAATCTCACCATCGTATGCAAAGAGACCAGTCCTTGGAAATGGGCGAAATAGTGATATCAGAGTTTGGGTCGTGGAGCTTCCAACTTTTGCCATAAGAGCTCCCGCACACTCTCGATTATTATCTCGAAGGGCCCTTAGAGCATGGCCACACTG
>DYOQ01000004.1:41804-65123 GCA_020720455.1 Bdellovibrio sp. | reverse complement strand
AAGAAATGGTAGTCAGGAGTTCTCATGAAAACGGCCATTATTTTTATATTTTTACAAATTATTATCCCCTTCAATTTACATGCAGAAATTGTTGATATTAACATCGATCACATTGGCACCTGCGATGGTTCTAATAGTGGAGGTGTAAATCAGATAATGAGCGTTGAGCAAGGACGGCCTATTGCAATTTTGGTACATGGAGTAAATGCTCGCAATGGAGGGTTCTTTGAGATGTCAGAAGCAATCATTAAGCGCGGAATTACTCCTTTATGTTTTTATTATGATGACAGAGATGATTTATCTAATAGCGCATATATATTACAGACCTCGATTACATCTCTAATTGCCCTAGGAAGGCCCGAAAAGATTCTATTAATCGCCCATAGTATGGGTGGATTGGTTGCAAGAAAGAGTGTTACAGAGAGTAGTTCAAATATAAATTTTAATAATATTGATATCGAGTTAATTACTGCTTCAACTCCATTTGGAGGAGTAGAGTCATCTACGACATGTAATAGTACATTTTGGAAAATTGCTTCTTTGGGAATTTCTAGTTTGATTTGTAAGATGATTAGTGGGGATAAATGGGATCAACTGTCTCCTTATGCTGATTTTATAAAGTATCCAGGAACGTTGCTACCTAACGTAACGAGACACGAGAAGATCATTACTGACGAACAAGGGTTTTGTTTAACGTGGTCCAAAAGTGGAAAGTGTCTAACAAAAGATTATGCATTTTCAATAAAAGAACAAAAAAATGAAGTTGTAGATGATGAAGCTGTTATGATCCAAACAGTTGTAAAATCAGGACATACTAAAATAATAACAGATGATTATTTGATGATAGTAGATATGCTATAGTCTAAATTGTAGCTACGATGTTTTGCCATCTATTATTGGCCAAGACATTATTCCTATAACCGTTGAAAGTGGCCCAATTGGAGAGGCCACGCTTGGCCCGACATAATATACATCTTTTAGCTCTGAGGATTTTGATGGGTCTTGATTATCAACTAAAGTAAAATTGTTCAAATTGTGTTGTTTCTTAAGTGGCGAGATTCCGGCCCCATAATCACCCAAAAAAATATCGTGAGAAAAGCCACTCTCTTTAACCTTTAACGAGATACTATCAGTTACAACCAAACGTTTTAAATCTGTTTCAACTTTTTTAACCGCTTTACTAATAATAAACTCTTCTTTCATTCCTGCAGAATAAGCAACCAACACGATTATTTCTAAATTCCCATCACCATTAACTGTTCCTAGCCAAGCTGGCATCTCTGTAGCGATTAAATCTTTACGAGCAAAAACAAAAACGCCTTGCTGCAAAATCGGGGCAAAAAAATCACTCTCTTTAAAAACAATTTTTAAACCTCTATAAACATGGCCACTCTTAGATGATTTAATTGGAAGCTCCTCAACAAGAGACATCGCAAACACCACAACGTTAGGCCTGATAATTCCGTGAACTCCATCCATCTCAAACGCCCACGGCCTATTTGCATCAAACGACCAACCATTTACTCTACCCTTTAAGACTAAACCTCCTCGCTCTTTAAAAACCTCGTTGACCTCTTTTTCTAGCAAAATTTGATCAACATAGTAATAAGGAGAGAGTAGCGATATTATCAAGTGGTATGATTCAAAACTGCTACGATTAAGGGTAAACTCGCCTTGGAAGATTGCACCAGCAACAGATGCAAAAGTAGTAAACTCTTCACTATTTAAACTACTTTTCAATGCGTTTAGCATCTCTTTGGATGTTTGTGAAAAATGTTGTAAAAAAAGATTTTCATCAAAATACTCGGTCAACTCTTTAGAGTAAATATTATCGACTAAAACAGTTGAGACCGCTCTGATCTCATCAAAAAAAGTTTTGACTGATCGATGATCCTTGAAACAAACAGCAGTAAAAAGGGCCGGAAACTTTCTAGATAACTCTCGATAATTATCATCATAGGTTCCACCTAAGCGAACCATTTTTCCATCGGCTGAAAAAACAATACTCGTTTGTTTAAGGAAATTATCAATCTCTCGTAGTGGCGTAACATCCAAACGTTTTCCTAAGTCACGCAATAATATAACTTCTATCTCTGATAAATACTGAAGATACCAATCTCCGTAACTTGCTCTAACATCATCAATAATTAAAATTCTCTTCTTATGCTGTAAAAGCTGGAGGCCAACGACCTGAGAGAGAAGATTGCTCCCTATTTGCAAAACATCAACGCTATTATCAATATTCAAATGATTCCTCCAAAATAAACCTCTCAACTGCTTTTCCATCCATTGTAAAACTATCCCAATCAAAATTCAAAGGTTGCTCGTCTTTAATGAGTGATTTATAAAACTCTGCCGGTTCATCCAATACTCTCACTCTTTCAGGAGAGTGATTACTTGCTAAGTCATACTCAGTTGAACGAAATGTTTTTTTACCCATGTAACAGTAGCACCCAGCAAAGAACGGTTCAAAAACCGAATGAACCGAACGGCCAAAACCACCACCAATTAAAGCGTGGCCAAAGAATGAGTACATTTCACACAGGATCGCAGGGGTTAGGATTAAAAAAATCTGTTTTTTACTAGGATCAATCGTAGAGACATTTCCAAGCTTATCAATCGTGATTAACTCAATATCGTTACCTATCTTGGCCGCAATAGTCGCCATCAACTCATTAACTGATTCTGCACCAAGTTTATGAGGGGCAATAAAAAGTAACAAGCGACCGCTTACTATCTCACTTAACATCTTATCCGTTAAAGATAAAATCTCGATAGGCCACGCATTACCGATGATCACTCTTTGGTTTCGACTAAACTTGGTAAATAACTGGTTTAGTTGCGTCCCAAAAGGGTAATTTTTAATCTTATTTTCTGCAAGATCTACTCTCTCTTTAATCCGTTCGACTCGAAAATCATAACTCACAGGAGAGTCAATTCCTAATAAACGAAACCGTTCAACATCACCTTTTGAAGCTGCGACAATATAATCAAACATTTTATATAAATTTTTATAGTACCATCTTTTAATTTTTGAACTCTTGATCTCTTCAATATGGCCCTTAAGAGTGGCAGATAAAACAACCATCTTTTTTTTAGGCCCAAGTAAAATGAGCTCCGGATAAAAATCATAACGACAAAAAATTAGAGTTTTAGAACTCAGCCATCTTTTGATGCTGATAAAAGGGTACAGTAAAAGAGGTAGCCGTATAACTCTTATCAGTTCACTATTTTCATTATACAAATCTAAGCATTTGCGCTCAACACTCTCTGAGGCAAAAATAATCTCAACTATTTTTTTAAGCGCTACTGCTTTTTTTAGAAGAGGTCGAATCTGCTCAAGCTCACCTTCACTAGAGACCTCAAATGCCAAATCGGCCTTAATTCCAAGTTTTTTAAAAGAGTGACTCTCTTTAGTTGAAAAATTTCTTAGTTCAAATAGTAACCTGGCCCTAACCCAAGGAATGAGTATGCCAAGAAGTAGAAGAAGTGGGGCAACCGCAACTCTTACTAGCTGCACAAGTAGCAACATTAATCGAAAAAAATTTGACTCCATGTTAAATTTGTCTCAAAACAGTGCCAAAAAGTCACGAGTTAACTCAGTAAAACATCGAAATCTCAAACAACATACACTCTTCTCAATTAGGAATTCTTATAATATCTTACTTTTAATATGAAAAAGATTCTCAATCTAATCTAGTAGTTGCTAAACCGTTATCGTTTGGGGAATTATCGAAGTAGATCAAGTTTTTGCCAACATGGCCAATTCCAAGGGGGAACATTGAAAATTACGTCACTACTATTACTTTCTGTTTTTTCAGCGAGCGCATTTGCCGCTACAAGTTCAACTACAACTAGCACAACATCATCTGCCTCTTGGTATGACACTCTGAAAGAGTCGCCGTTTAAGGCTTCGGTTTTGACATCAAATGTTACAAAAAAAGATGGAGAGGCCAATATCGTTGGAGTAAAATCAGCAAACTATTTATACACAGGGTATAAGTTAAGTAGTAAAGGCAAAATTGATCTCGAAAATAAAGTTGTTTGGGACAGTGGTGATTCAAATAGCGATACCCCTGCTAGTACTACTTGGGAACGTGCTGCTCTAAGTTATAACCACTCAATTTTAACTCAAGACAAGCAGGGTGTTAATTTGAAAGCTGGATTAGAATATAGACTATATCCAGAAACAACTGTTCAAGAAGCAATAAATTATACTTCTCACGCGAGGGCCAGCGTAGCTCTTAGTAAAAGTTTTTCAAACGGGATAGACCTTGTTGGAACTGCTTATTATATAGATAAATTTAACGTAGATAGCGCTAGGGCCGATACTACTACAGCACTATGGGAACTTGTAACAACTCAAACATATAATATTTCAGATAAACTAAATGTTTATATGTACCAAGATACTGTTGCACTTAATAAAAATAATGTTACCAGTGGTAGCGAAGTGCCAATAATGATGGATCTAAATTTAGGCGTTGGTTATGTTTTTAATAAAATGGTTAGCGGTGATATAGAAGTTGGTAACACCATGCTAACTTCAAATGATGGACAAGTAATTACTGAGAATTTTCTTGATCAAGTAGCATTTGCTGCTGAACTATACATCTCTCTATTCTAGACTAGACCAGACCAAACTGATCAGAAATAATGAAGGCCAAGGTTTTTATCTTGGCCTTTTTTTATATGTACACGCTAGACTCTTGGGTTTATCCTTTTTGTTAACATTGTTTAATTATAAGAGTGCTGGAGAATGTTATGCTTAGAGATGATTTTATCAAGGATATTCCTAAAACCGATCTTCATCTACACCTAGATGGTTCATTAAGGCTTAGTTCTTTGATCGAGATGGCAAAAAAATCAAAAGTTGAACTACCATCTTATGATGAGAGTGGACTTAGAAAGTTAGTATTTAAAGATAGGTACAATAACCTAGGAGAGTATCTTCACGGCTTTATGTACACCTGCAACGTCCTAAGAGATTTTGAAAATTTAGAAAGATCGGCCTATGAGCTGGCCATTGATAATCAAAACGAAGGGGTTCGGTATATTGAAGTTAGATATGCGCCTCAACTTTTAATCGATGGAAAAATAAGCACCATGGATATGGCACTTAAGGCCGTTGATGATGGGTTAAAAAGGGCGGCAAAAGAGTTTAATAGTAGGCCTGATATTAAATCGGGGGCAGAACCTAAATTCCATTACGGAATAATCGCATGTGCGATGAGAATGTTTGGGCCAAGTTTTTCTCCTTACTATCAAACTTTTTATGATATTCATAAATACTCAAATAAAATTGATGTCATTAAAATGGGAGCGCTCGAACTTGCAAAAGCAGTGGTAGATATCAGAGAGAGAATGGGGATTCCAATTGTTGGACTTGATTTAGCGGGCCAAGAGGATGGTTATCCCGCCGAATATTTCCAAGAAGCTTACGATTACGTTCACCAAAATTTTATGCATAAAACTGTTCATGCTGGTGAAGCGTATGGGGCCGAGAGTATTTTTCAAGCAATCACAGATTGTCACGCCGATAGACTTGGCCATTGCTACTATCTTTTTGATGACAAAAAAGTTACCAGTAAAGAAATCACCAACAAGAAAAAATATATTGAAAACTTATCCTCTTTTATTGCAGAAAGAAGAACCACCGTCGAAGTCTGCTTGACGAGTAACTTACAAACAAATCCAGACCTAAAACATATTAAAGATCACCCATTTAAAAAGATGCTCGAACATAAGATATCGACAACGATTTGTACCGACAACAGGCTCGTTTCAAATACAACTGTTTGTAATGAACTAAAACTAGCGATCGAAAATTTCAATGTAATGCCAAAAGATCTAGTCAACCTAACGTTGTATGGCTTTAAGAGGAGTTTCTATCCTGGTAATTACTCAGAAAAAAGAGAGTATGTTCGAAGCGTAATGAACTACCTATATAAAATATATAATAAGTATAATATTGAGGTATAAAGATGGACAATAGAAAAAATTTCGCCCAGATGATCGATCACACTCTGCTAAAGCCTGAAGCAACAGAAGCAGAGATTCAAAAACTTTGCAAAGAGGCAATGGAACATGGTTTCGCCTCTGTCTGTGTTAATCCAACCTATGTCCCTATTTGTGCAAGACTCCTTAGCGGTTCCTTATCTAGAGTCTGTACTGTTATTGGTTTTCCACTTGGCGCAACGAGTGTTAAGACGAAAGTCTTTGAAGCAAAAAATGCTTACGAAAATGGGGCAGATGAATTTGATATGGTAATAAATATTGGTGCACTTAAAGATGGAATGGATGAGTTTATTGCTGAAGAGATTGCATCAATCGTAAAAGCTGTTGGTGGTAAAACTGTCAAAGTCATTATTGAGACAGCTCTCTTAACAGAGGATGAAATAGTTAGGGCCTGCAAACAAGTTGTTGCAGGAGGTGCCCATTTTGTTAAAACATCTACTGGCCACTCTAGCGGAGGAGCTACTACTGAACACGTAAGGTTAATGAGAGCAACTGTTGGTAAAAATTGTGGTGTCAAAGCTTCGGGTGGGATAAGAACCTACGAAGATGCAAATAGAATGGTCGAGGCCGGTGCCAATAGAATTGGAACTAGTGCTGGTGTCGTAATTGTAACAAAATAGTTAGGAGAATGTGTATGAAAGTTTTAGCGTTATTTGGGCTGATTATGTTAACTGGTTGTGCAACGATTGGTAGAGATTTTACCTTTAATTCACCTAGTGACATCGTCACAGGAAAAACAACTCAAGAGATGGTCATAAAAAAATATGGGTCACCATTTCGTGTTGGATACGATAACGGGCTTACTCAGTGGACCTATGCGAGATATATCTATTCACTGTTTGGTGATGCTAAGACTAAAGACCTAGTAATAACTTTTAATACTGATCGAACAGTTAAAAGTTATACATACAATTCATCGCTTGAAGATGACAAAATGAAATTGATGTCTAGATAGATTTAGCGTCATCTGGTATCACAATTAATTGAGACATAACAAGTGAGACAAGCCCAAGGACGGCCCCAAATAAAAATGGGATTTTTGAGCTATATTGCCATAAGACCCCTCCCACAAACGGGATGAATACTGCTGCAATATGATTAATCGTAAAGCTTACAGCGTTTGTTGGAGCGATATCAGCAGGGCCAGCAATCTTTTGAAAATAAGTTTTAAGAGCTATTACAAAAGAGTATACAACATTATCAATAATAAATAAAACGACAACCACCCATCCACTTGCTGCATAAGCATACGCAACAAAAAGAGGAACTAAGATGAAATATTCAAGCGTAAGTACTTTTTTCTCTCCAAACTTATCAATAAGTTTTGCCATAGCTGGAAGTAGGAAAATATTAACAATGTTATTTAGCAGGTACAGAAGAGCAACATCTCCAGCAGAAAAATTAAATTTTTTGACCATTAGAAAGATAGAAAAGACCACAAATATTTGGCGTCTAGCTCCACTTAGAAATGTTAAAAAATAAAAAAGCCAATATTTTTTTCGCCAGATCATTTTTTTATGTTGAACTACTTTATCTTCGACATGAGAAGAAAAATTTATCATTACATAAATAATAAGAGCAAGAGAGATTAGTCCAAAAAAAAGATAGTTCATTTGATAAGAGAAAAAATATGAAGCGGCCCAAACTAGTCCAGCAGAAAGAACAGAGGCAAATGCTGCATATTTTTTTATCGAGGCAAGTAAGAAGGGAGCATCTTTTTTAGAAAAATGTTGTAACGATAATGATGTGCTTGCCGTCTCAAAATAGTGAAAGCCAGTTGACATAAAAAGCGTAGTTAATGCTAGTCCAAAAGTAAATGGAAAAAAACCAGTGAAGGCCACTCCAATAGTAACCACGATTGCAGAAATTAGTGCAAGCTTTAGCTCATTGATAAAAAGAAGGATATATATAACAAGTAAAGATAAGAAGCCAGGAATCTCTCTAATACTTTGAATTAAACCAATTTCAAAGCTAGTAGCGCTTGCTGCTTCTACGGCAAAATTGTTAAACAGCGCTCTCCATGCTTGAAATGCAAGAGTAGTGGCCACAGATAAAAAAACGAGGTAAACATAAACGTTACCACCTTTTTCTTTATCTTTAAAAAAACTATTCATAGATGGCCTTATTGTATGGATTTAAAGTCAAAAGAAAAAAAACCCAAGTACCACCAAACTCAACGAGCTCACCTTTTTTACTTGAAAGAGTTAACTCTGCTGCAATGAATACAAGAAGTAAAACAACAAAGTGGTGAAACCGTGGAATTGGAACAGCAAATTTATCGATGATAGTTTTTAACTTGGAAATTTTTAAATAGAGCATCGGTAAAATTAAAAGATAAAATGCGATGGCCACACCTAATAGTTTTCCAAAAACTAACTTATTGATATAAACACCATCAATCATTAAATTATGAAAATTGGTCTCTCCTTGTGAGTTATTGCTAGCAAAATAGTTGGTAGACTCAATCTTAAACAGACGTTGTCCCCAAGAGATCTCCTCACCTGCTCCAAAAAAGAAAACTAGAGCAAGTCCAAACGTCATCAGAAGAAAAATCGGCGGCTTTCTTTTTCTTAATCTAACAACTCTGACTAAGGAGACCACCATACCAAGAGAAAGAGCTACTACTTGTAACCACTCGAGCAACCCATCTTCATGTGTGAGTACCTCGATAAAAAAACTAGGCGCTACTCTAGCTATATAAACTCCTATAAAGGCCGTAATAGTGATTAATACAGGCACACAAAACTCAATCTTCTTCTTCATAACTAAACCCAAATTAAGTAAACAATTATTAACGCAAGGATCACTCGATAAAATGCAAAAAAACCTAATCCAATTCTAGAGACTAGTTTAATAAAAAAATGAATCGTTAAAATGCCAACAACAAACGAGATCAACATTCCAAGTCCAGCTTGACCAACTTGAATCGATGGATTGCTAATAAATTCTGGAAGTTTTAAAAGAAATCCTCCAATAATTATTGGCAATGATAATAAGAATGAAAAACCAGCTGCATCTTTTCTTGAAATTTTAAAGAAACGAGAGATTGTTAAAGTTACTCCAGATCTACTAACGCCAGGAAAAACTGCTATGGCCTGAAACACTCCAACCAAAATAGATAAAAGGATTTTTCGCTCTTTAAAACCATCACTTTCTTTAAAAAAACGATCAGCAATAAACATCAAAATACCGAAGAAAAAAAGATTAAATGCAATAAGACCACTATTTCTTCCCCATGAGCTTGCAAAATCCTTAACTAAAACTACAATTATGACTGTTGCAACTGTTGCAACAAGATAGTTGATGGTGTACCAATGAGCATCGATCCTCTCTTTTTTTATAAGCGCTCTTAAAACCATAAAACTACTACGAATTAAATCTCTTACCTCGTGATGAAAATATACAACCACTGCAAAAGCAGTTCCTACGTGCATTGCCAAATCAAATGCAACACCAGGATCTTCAATTCCTCTAAGATATGGTAGTAACGCCAAATGGCCACTACTACTTACTGGCAAAAACTCCGCAAAACCTTGAATGACTCCATAAATTATCGCATCTAAATAACTCATTTTTTAAAATACCCTTTGTCATAATTTGTTAAGGCATCCTGAAGTGAACGAATATGGCCTACGAACTTATCGTTATGTGTAGACTTAACACCAAGAGAACTAACTTCAAGAACTCGGTCTAATTGGCCGCCAAGAATTTTTTGTAACTTTACATCCTCATTTTCAAAAGAGCGTTTGCAAAGGTCAAACATATAGTTGTGATAAAAATTAAATAGGCCCATTTTTTTATTCTCACCTAACTCTTTAACGCTCATATAATCGACGAGATGGGTAACTCTTAAATCTGCAATGGACATAGGCAAATCAGATTTCTGGTCAGCATCAAACGACCACTCTGCATTTCCTAAAAAAACATCTTTAAAATCATTAAGTGACTTAGCACCACTCTCTTCTTGCTCCCATATAAGTTGTAAAACAAGAACTTCATTTACATCAATTGGAATATAATTTTCAACGATCTTCGCATCAAATCCACCACTGACTCCAAAGCTATTTATACCCAAATGTCTAATAAATCTTAAGAAATTATTGCTACCAATTTTTTCAATAGAAACTCTTGTTATCTCTCGAAGTGACGACACGGCCAAAATAGCATTACGAAGTAGAACCCCCCCCCTAATAAACGGCCCATGTTCTGTAATGTAAGAAAGAACTGTACCGACATCAAGAGAGAGGGCCGAAGTGATTAAAGATAGCATCTCTGCCTTTACCTTCTCATCTATTACGTAATCCTTGTTAGTCGAAAATTTGTTCAGCAAAGGGTATTTATATCCAAAAAATGGATTGCCACTTTTTGCTAATTGTAAAATTTTTAAAAGTTCAAACCGTTGATCAACTCTGACTAATCCTTCAACCTTGGAAAGTGTATCATAAACTTTTAAATATGGCCGAACAACACTTGCTCCACTATGTTTAACAATTTCAAAAGATGGGATTAAAATAAACCGGTTGTTCTCTAAAGAACTAAATGTTTTCAACTTAAAAATATTAAAACTATACGCCGAAAAATTAGCAAAGTTAGATTTTGGAGAGATATGTTCACCTTTGCTAACATCAAGAGACAGCGTGATATCCACAGGTACTTTTACTACTTCAAGAATTGGAGACCAGATTGCTGCTGCAAAAAAAAGAAGAGACAAACCTCCACCAATAAAAACTTTCGGAAAACTCTCAACGCTCTCAATCGCTGTAAAAGAGAGCATCTCTTTCATCGTTCTATTTCGTTTCAAAGCTGGCAAATCAAAAATAAGTAACGGCGAGAGAAAAAACTCAATAAGCACTCTAACAGAACCTGCAAATCTAACAAATCGTTTTCCGCCTTTTGATCTTAGTCCAAGAATAAATTGAGCTATAGAGACACCAAACATCATCGTCGTATAGAGTCTAATTAAAAAATAAAGAGCGTAATAGTATAGAGGCACGGAAAAATCTCGGGCCAAATCTTCTCCTCCGATCACATGTAGGAGTTTAGAGACTGGCCTAAAGAGTGTGTCATAATAATCAAACGCTCTAAAAACTGACGTTAAAGAGTAGGCCACAGCTAAGTCGCCAACAACGGCCAAAAACTTTTGAATCGCTCTTGCAGGCTTTTTAAACTTCAAATTAACCACCACTGCCAATAAATTTTGGCGTCTAAACTTGATTGAATCACTTAACGTTAAGTGGCCATTTCCCAGCTTAACTTATCAAATATACAACATATT
Source organism: Bdellovibrio sp. (assembly GCA_020720455.1). Taxonomy (GTDB): domain Bacteria; phylum Bdellovibrionota; class Bacteriovoracia; order Bacteriovoracales; family Bacteriovoracaceae; genus DYOQ01. The sequence goes on along the minus strand of DYOQ01000004.1, from coordinate 53,830 downwards.
CTGACTAACTTGCTCGTTTTTGCCAAGCAGATATTTAACCAAAACAGGTTTTGCTTGTAACTAACGATATAATATTAAACATCATCCTCCGTCGTTCCGATTAGTTAAAGTCTTATCAGAGGTGGTTTGTGGTTAGAAAAATTTTAAAACAGATTAGGTTGATTAAATTTATCAGTAAAGGGACAGCACTAGCTGCTATTCTTGCTCTGACTTTAACTAGTTTACCAATACTACCGGCCCAAGCAAAAGGTAGCAAAGATAGAGACGATCTTCCAGACTTAGATAATCAAATGCAACAAGAAGTTGTCGATGATAGCAATACTACAGGCGTAAACGCCGCAATCAACATCATGAATAACGTAACGAGTATTTATCAACAACAGCAACAAAACTTGCAAAATATGCAACAGACGGCGGCCATTGCTTCAGAGTACGCTCCGAAAGAGACAGATGCTCTATATTTTTCTCACTGTAGAATACCGTTTTCAACAGATTATCCACCAAACAACGCTTGTAATGGATCGGCGCAAACCCCAACTATTTCAATGTCCGTGGCGCAAGCATATCAACAAGCAGCGGGCAAACAAATTGCGAGCTTAGAGACGATGCTAAACGAGGCCCACAATGAGACCACTGGAAAATTAAAAGGGATACAGTGTATTGAGAGTGGAAAAAAAGATCTTGCAGTAAAATTTAAAGATAAGATTAACATACTGAAAAGTTTTAAAGAGAAAATTCAAAAACAGTCTCAAGCATTTCGAGACAGTTCAAAACTTCAAATATTTAATCCATTAGAGGCTATTAATGGTGAACTATATGGAGATGAAAGCAAAGGTGGAATTGATGGGAAAAATAGAAATTTTACCAATATGCTTGGCAACACTACCTGTTCAAAAATTCTTTCGCCACAAGCATTAGAGGGAAAAAAAGGATTAATAGGTATAAGACAAACTATGCTTGATGCTCCTAAAGAGGGTGAAAAGGGGATGTATCAAGCGGCAAACTCCTTTCAAGAAAAAGATAAGTTTCAAATGGAAAATGAGATAAACAAAAAAATTTCAAGAATTAAAAAAGAGATCGACAGAAATGGAATTACAGCGTGGGTAGCAAAAACAGAGTCAGGAAACTTAGATGATATTGAGCGCGGATTAACAAAGTTTAACAGCTTAAAAGATGATGTTAGCGACTTCAGCAAATCTTTTTACCAAAAATATGCTTCAACTAAAAATAAAATTAAGGATGACTTGGGATATAACTTACCAGAACTAGACAAAGATTTCCAAGAGATTGTTTCTAGCTTTTCAGGTGATGCTGAAACATTTTTCAAGAAAAGATTTGTTAATGATTGTGTTACAAGCAAGAATGATATTGGAGTTGGCCTTCCATACGACACGATTATAAATGGCTTCAAGCAACCAAGTGCACGTGCTGGAACAACTGTAGAAGTTTACAAAAGAAAATTAAAAAATATTTTAGATACTGATGCGGGTATTGAAGATTTACAAGGTAGGATTCAAGCACTTGATAGTCATTACAACTCATCTGATAGTAATATGATGTTAGATGGGCCGGCCGCGATTCAAAAAAACGTCTATCTTCAACTAGGTCAAGAGTTTGGTAACAAAAAAGCAAACTACTCTTGGACAGCGACAGAACTCTTTAGAGAGTTAATTAATCAGTGTAAACAAGTTTATGAGAGCTCAAACGTTTATAGTTATAATGAGAAAAGCGCCCTATCATACGCTTCAAAAGTTAAGAGGGCCGTCAAAAATATTAATGATCTCCTAGCAGAAGAAAAATCTTTTGCTGACAAGCTAACAACAAACCTAAAAGACAAGTACCTAAACTGTGAAGGTGTTAGCGAAGGAACATGTAGTGCTGCAACTTTTAATCTAGCAAGTAATGATCAAGCGTGTGTTAAGAATCTCTCATCATGTGCTACAAAAATTAATAGTTGTTATGCTAGCGTTCAAAACGGTATCAATAAGAGAACGGCAGATTCAAAGCAGCTAGCAAACCTCTATAATTCAAGTGTAGAAGCACTAATTGCCAATCAAGAGCAACAGCTTAAGCAGATCTCAAGCCAGGTGTTTGCAGATTTAGATATGTTAAAAGTGTTTTTCAAAAAGGGATACAATTTACCAAAGGAACTTTTCGTCAAGATGCCTGAGTTTCAAGAGGTTAATGGCATCCAACTTAGAGGTGGAGCTAATCCAGATAATTTTCTTAAAAACTTACCTGAAAATATTGATAGTCTAGTTCAAGAGTTTGAGGAACAGCAAAAAAACGTTGTGGCCGTAATTGATGATTATGTGGTCAAACAAAAAAGTGCGATAAAAACAAATAAACAAAAATGGGAAGAGTTAAACAAAGATTGCAAGCAGGCGGAAAATAAGATTAGAGCTAATGAAGAAGCAGCATATAAAGCTAAGGCCGGAAAATATAATGAGCAACAAGAAAAGATAAACGAGTTCTGTGCTGATTATCAAACTATGGCAAATATGCCAGGTTGCGATGGAGACACGTCACCACGAGAGCTATATAAAGATATGATGGGTGTTGCTACCTATTTAGATAAATCAGTTAAGACATCGTTGCGAGGTTATCAAGAGATATGCAACCAATATAACAATGAAAAGAGCGATGATTCAGATAGTGATAAAAGTGAACACCAACCGATAGCGGCAATGTGTCGCGCTCAAGGGGGGAATATCGAAACGGCCCTTAAAAAGAAACTTCAAAATGCTGTTGTAAACGCTGGCATCGGGTGGAAAGATGTTGAAGCTTTTGTCACTGGTGATGTTGAGGAATTACCGAGTGAGTTAGAAGATCATCCTGGATTAAGTGATGCGGCGATGGCCCTTAAAAATTTGTATGATAATGGTAAAGACCCAAATATTGCTGATAGTATTATTAAACGATGGAAAGATAAAAGTATTGAGCTAAAGGATAATAAGAAGGATATTTACGACAAAGCAATCAATGAATTTAAAAATGGCACTCCATCTCTTTGTCATAATATTAAAATAACAATCTTCAACAAGTCACTAAACGATAACATCTCTGCGGATGACCAGACTTTTGAAAAGATCAGTGATAGTGCTAAAACCATTGGTAATAATCGAGATAAGTATCCTGATGATATAAAAACCCTAGACAATCAAGTCAGCAATATCCTAATTGGAGTTAACAAAACAGATAGAGTTGCAATTTCTGAGAAATGGCGTGAAATTCATGAAGGCGGTACAACGATTAAGTGTCAGGCAATAAACAATAATGAAAATAGAAATGGTGCTAATTCAACTGGAGAGAAAGATTTTGCTGATGCTTTTGATAACGAGTTTGGCCCGAACTCTTTAGGTAAATAGAGAACCTAGGACGTATGATGAAAAAAAGATCTTTAACCCGACTCACCTTGGCCTTAATGGTTGCGATGCTAGCACTCTCTTGCATTCAATCACCAAGATCAGGAAAAAGGACCAGCAGTTTTGGATCGACAAACTCAAATGGTAGCTTAGGTTTTGGGCAGGGCCGTTATTTAAAAGATAATCCAATTATTATTTCTGGCAATGAAAAACTCCCAGGAAATACCGATATGTCAACTGTTATGGAGAGGCAACCAATTGCTGTTCCAAGCGACGATAACCTCTTCTTAACCAAATCATGTAATAAGGGTACGAGTACGGAGGTTGCAAGTTGCTTACAAGTTAAAGAGGATAGAAATAGTGAATACTTAAACTCGGTTGATAGCAGATGGGGATTTGAACCAAATACAGAGGAGTTTCTTCAGGTAAATACGTTTGTTCATATGTCTAAAGCTATTGATCAATTTCAAACTAACCTGAATACTATCTATTATAGTTGGGCACTACCTGGCTCAAGTCCAGGATTTAGATACTACCATACGTCGATACCTTATCAATTATATAGTAGCAACGCTCACTGGTTTTACGATCCGACAAAAGTTTTTGCTGAAGATAGAACTAGACCTCTTAACGTATACAGCAGAGGGTTCGAAGGAATTAATGCTGAGTTTAGTCCGTCATCTTATCACCTAGCGTTTGGCACTTACCCAGAAACTTACGGTGGCCAAGATACAAGTAATGTAAAGTTCGCTCAAGACCCAACAGTAATGTATCACGAGCTTGGACACGGCCTCTCTCATATTTTACTCAATATGAGAAATACTGCTGCATCTCAAACGATGAGCGCTAATCTTGGTTATCTTGGTTACGATGAGGCCGGAATAATTTCAGAGGCCCTTGCAGATTTTTTTAGTTACTACGTTACTAAACGGACTCACATGGGCGAATGGGCACTTGGAAGATTTGCCGAAGCAAGCAGACCGTTAACAGAGGATGATCCTCTTCACGTAGCAGCTCTTAGTAGCACTAGAGATGGAAGACTCTCCTACCCAGATTGGCTACTGTATGATCCTAATACTGTTGAACCTAGTGAAGATATTCACAACGCTGGGATGGTAATTTCACACTACGTGGTGGCCCTTGTTCAAGACTTAATGTCAACATGTGGAAAGAGTGAGGATAATGCGATTAAAGATGTTCTCCATATTCTAGCTGAAACTCTTGGTGAGCTAGGGGATCTAACTGCTAAGGGTGGAGATTATCGAAGTGAGGGTTATGTAAACCTTAACTCAAACCACGCCTTGACTTGGTTAAAAATTGCAAACCCAATCACAACACCAAAATTTGCTCAAACATTTGCGAAATATCTCTATACAATTTTTAGCAGCAGAACAACAATTGAAAGTGATCTAGCAACAGCAGTCCCCTATTCGATACCAACGAGGTGCAACGGAACAGAGTATCCAAAAGATCGTATAGAACAGCTTCTTGACGATTATGGCCTATTGCTATTTTATACCTACAACGAAGATGGGAATGGGGCGACTACGGGGCATAGCGGTGTCCATACCAAAGTTGCAACAGAGAATCGAAAAAAGAGCGTATTAATCAGTAAAAATAATATCGATATAGTTACAAAAATAAACAACCTTCCTGAGGGCATTAGTAAAAATCAGTTTTCCATTCTCGATGATAGAAAAGAGATGATAGAGATTATGGCAAACCTTCAATCTTCTGGTACTATTTATAATCTCTCTGAGCAAATCCAAAGCGATCTCCCTTATAACAATGGAAATTTAAAATTTAGCCCAGGCGAGGTAGTTGGAATCGCTCTAAATCTTTATAACAAATCCAACTCTCCGATGTCTGGTATTCAAATTCTTGCTAATGACTGGGATCATTTTAAGAATAGAAAACCTTGTAATACTTTCGAAGATCAATTTCCAATCGATGGTGCGGGGGCCGCAGACTCTTCAGCTGAAGCAGCTCCATCAACTACACCTGGAGATTGCAATTATATAACAAGAGATAATGGTGATGAGTCAGCAGAAACATTATACCCAACTTGTATTGCGCTACAAACTGAAGATGACGCTACAATGTGGACCAATCAAGAAGAGTATATGGATGCGCACGGTATCCCAAAGGAAAAATGCTTAGGAAGAGATTACGATGATAATTCGGTAGGTAATCCTAAAGAATGTTTTTTGAGAGTAATTCCAGGAAAAGATAATGCTGTTTTTGCTAAAATTAACCCAGGCAGTAACTGGACAAACACTGTAAAAAGAAGTGATGGAAAATCTAAACTTTATTATAACCATGTTTTACTCTTTGAAGTAAATAGTTGGACCCCTCCTGGATCAACATTTATGTGTAGATTCAGGGTAAGATTTAGCAACTGCTCAGACTGTTTCTATGATTCTTCTAAAAACTACGATAACTATCTCGACTATGAGTATAGCGGTGCCTCTCCGTTTAAAATAATTGATGTAAAAATAAACGTAACCGATTAAATATTATGAGTATAAAAAAAATATTAACACTAACAGTAATCACAACAACTCTTGCCATAACTGCTTTCATTTATCACAACAAAACAGCACCAACAATGAAAGATGAAACAACAAGTAGTGATGACTCATTATGGACAACCTTTGAAAAATCACAAACCCAAAATAGGCCTCCTACTATAACATCACATCCAACGACTGCTGAAGAGTTTAAAAAATTAAAAATAGATAAAAACAAAGATACTGATAACTCTACAAACCATCTTAAACAGATTAGGCTTCCTAAAATATACAAGGGAAGAGAACTTTTGGGGTTTAAAGGAAAAAAAATCGATCTTGACCAATTTGATCAAGGTTTTACTAATCAACCTTCAAAAGATTGGAAAAAAATTTTGGCAAAAAATCTAATGAATTTTCAAACTAAAGATACACTGCTTTTTATCAAAGAGGATAAAAAATTAATCGGACTAAAACGCTCAAGACCAATTTTTTTAGAACAAGTGACAGTCACCTACTTGCTTCCAAATGGCAATAGGAACAGCTTTAGAGCGCTTGTCGACTCTGAACACGGAGTGATTACTGAAGTCTGGGACAAAACCCAAAGAGATGAATTTTTAGAAAGATCCGGACAAGTTAGCTCGGACATTCTCTAGTTTAAAGAATATTTTAAGTTTCCATCCATTCAAAATCCATTTATCATTTTAATTACAAGAAATTATTAAAAAGGAGTGATCAATGTGTGGTGAAAACATGAGCAGTGAAATATTAAACAAACCATTATCATATATGGCCACACCAATTATCGTCGAAACACTAAACGTTACTGCATCTATGGCCGACGCCACTAATCTCATGCGATCACGAAAAATGGGATCTGTCGTTATAACTGATGATCAAAACAAGCTTGTAGGCATTATTACCGAACGAGATATTTTAATGAAGGTAGTTGGAATCATCACCGATTTAAAAGGAAAGTCTATCTCTGAAATCATGACCAAAAATCCTATCTGTTTACAAAAGAATGATTCTATTTCTAACTGTATTAAGATTATGCATACTGGTGGCCTTAGGCATATTCCAATTGTAAATGATCAAAATGAACCTATAACGTTAATCTCAATTAAGGATATTGTTAGTTATATCATGGACCATTTTCCAACAATTGTTAGCTAAAAAGAGACTTTAACGACCTTCCTTTCTTCTGGAGCTTCGATAACCTCTAACAGTTCGGCTTGATTAAAACCAAACATATTTGCAATTACCACCGTAGGAAACGTTTCTCTCTGATTATTATAAGATGTCACACTGTCATTAAAAGCTTGTCTTGCAAATGATATTTTATTCTCAGTTGCGGTTAGTTCTTCCATTACCGATGACATATGTGAGTCTGATTTTAGATCTGGATATCTCTCTGAAAGAGCGAAAAACTTTCCAATCGCACCAGACAAAACACCTTCCGCTTCTGCTAACCCCTTAATCGCTCCAGCATTAGCGGGATCACTTGCTGCTTTTGAACTAGCATTAACAGCTCCGTTTCTTGCTTTAATTACTGCTTCAAGAGTCTCTTTTTCATGTTTCATAAACCCTTTTGCAGTCTCAACTAAATTTGGAATTAGATCATACCTTCTCTTTAGTTGAACATCAATTTGAGCAAAGGAGTTTTTAAAAAAGTTTCTTGCAACTACTAACTTGTTATACATTCCTATAATGGTAAATACAAAAAGCAAAACTACTACGGCAAACCCTATCAGTACGTAAATAATCGTCACAAACACCTCCTCGTTTATCTAAATTAGCGGTGGCATCGGGCATCCAAGCACAACTGAAACCATCCGTAAAATCTCTCTCTCTTCTATCGACACTTTTTTATCAGCAAATACTACTTCACTACAGCCAACAAGCACAAACTCTTTAGCAATATATGATAAAGCTGCAATCTGCTTTAGTCCATCTCCAACGTCTTGAACGGTATAAAGATTTCTAGGAATAAATGTCAGACGTGAGCTTCCAATCTTGTTTTTACCAGCATTAAATGCTTCCGTTGCTTGATCCTCTCTTGTTTGTCCGCTCGTGGCAAGAAAAGATAATAGCAAACTGATTTCACGTGATAACTCTTCAATCTTTTTTCTTTTTGTTGTAGCTTTATTTTTTTGCCCATCAGAAAGTTCATAGCGAAGTAACGTGTAATAGATAAACTCAAAATCATCTACTAACTTATTGGCCATGATCATCTTTTTCACTCTTGCCAACATCACTTTCTGGGCTTCGACTGATAGCTTTTTTAGAGTTGAAAAAGAAAGCTCTAGAAGTGGTAGATACTGCTCTCTTCTTAAGCTGATGATAATCTCATCCATCACGCTAGCAATCGCCGGTGACGGAGTTGTTATTAAATTTAACTGAACTTGCCTAAGTTCGCTATCTTGTCTATCTAAAAATAGAGCATACACAACATATGCTACCGTTAACTTATCATAGCACAGTCCAAGTATCTGATCAGATATACCGCTACGTATCTCATTAGCGTACCTTTTATGCTTATTTAATGGATTGCCAATTGATGCTACAGCACCACTAGCAAGAAATTTATCGATAAAATCATCACTCTCTTCATCATCATGCTTAGCTTGAACATTTGTACTTCTAACATCACCTTGTACGGTAGCAAACTTCTTCGCAATCTCAACAGCTTCAAACTTTAAGAAATTGTTAGAATTAAAACTAGGATAGATAGCAGTCAACCTTTTTTCCATTGGAGGATGAGTTGACATAATAAAACCACTTAACCGAGGTATAGCATCTGCAAAGAAAAAATGTGACATCTGCTCGGCCTTGTGGTGACCAATATTTGAGCCTTCAAGATTGGCCCAGATTTTTTTTAATGCTCCACCAATTCCATCAGGATTTCTAGTAAACTGAACCGCCGAAGCATCAGCAAGAAACTCTCGCTCTCTTGAGAGCGCTGCTTTTATAATTCGAGAAAGAACGACTCCTAGATACCCAACAATAAAAAATGCTAGGCCGATGATAAGAAACAGAGAACCACTATTATTTTTTCCATTTCCACCAGTACGTCTTGAAGCTATTCTCATTACAAAGCGACCGATATTGGCCCAGATTAAAATACCCGTAATCCAACCCATCAATTTAATGTTTATCCCCATGTCACCATTAAAGATATGACTAAACTCGTGCGCCACTACTCCTTGTAACTCATAACGGTCAAGTTTTTCAATCGCGCCTTTTGAAAGAGCAACCGCACTATCATGAATACTATTTCCCGCAGCAAAAGCGTTAATCGATAACTCATCATCTAAAACAAACACCCGAGGAACCGCAACACCAGAAGCGATTGCCATCTCTTCAACAATATTCATCAACTTTTTTTCTGATAAATTTTTCGTATCACCATGAATCTCTCTCCCACCAAGAGAGAGCGCAACCTCTTCGCCACCACCAGCTTTAAGCATTTGTATATTAATTAATGAGACTATAAAAGTAGAAAAAAGTAACGTCCCTGCAATAAAAAAAGAGTTGTCAGACCATAGATCTCTGACAAAAAAAAGATTATTAAAAAAATCTGGGGAAATACGAGCTACTTCATCCATATGAAGAAAGCGAATGGCAGTGAGCGAGATTACATCAAGTATGAGAATAGTAATTACCACTGTTACAATAAACAGAAAAATCAACCTGCCGCTCTTTACTTTTGCCCTTTCTTGGGCCTGAAAAAAATTCATAGATAGATTGTACCAGTTACAAAAATAATTAAAAGTACTGACCTCACATTCGAGAGGGCAGTACCTATTTTTTTTAAATAATACAATACTTAACCAATTAGCTTTAGAGCTGTCTGGGTAGTATTGTTAGCTTGAGCGAGTACTGATGTACCAGCAGCATTCAAGATATTTAACTTAGCATTATTAGCTGTCTCTTGAGCATAATCAGTATCTCTAATTCGTGAATTTGCAGCACTTAAATTCTCATTTGAAACCTGCAAGTTCTGAATTGTTGAAGTTAGTCTGTTTTGCAAAGCTCCCAAATTAGCTCTTTGTCCAGAGATCGACTCAATAGCTTTATCAAGAACCATCAAACTTCCCTGCGCACCCTCTTTTGACCCAACTGATAATTCATGAATTCCTAACGCTTCCATTGTTGAGTTTGTGGCCTGCGCATTGTATGAAATTCTATCTTGAAACACATCATTGTTAATTCCAATTTGAAAATCATACTTGTCGCCAGTTCCATCAAGAAGCTTCTTTCCGTTAAACTCAGTCACTTGAGAAATTCTTTCAATCTCTTGCTTCAAGTTCTGATACTCCATGTCGGTAAAGCCCCTTTCGCTTTGACCTACAGTATCTGAAGCTGACTGGATTGATAACTCTCTCAAGCGCACAAGGATGTTTGAAACTTCATTCATTCCACCCTCTGCTGTTTGAATCATTGAGATACCATCGCTAGCATTTCTTTCGGCCTGTCCAGTACTTCTAATGTAGCTTTTTAACTTCTCACTAATTGCTAAACCGGCAGCATCATCAGCAGATTTTACAATCCTTGTACCTGACGATAACTTTCCGAGTGTTGCATTCTGAGCAGTGTTACTAAGCCCCAGAGACCGCTGTGCTGACAACGACGGGACATTGGTATTAATTCGTAAACCCATCACATCCTCCATGGTTTCGTGCCCCATTCTGGAACTCAGCCCTCAACCTTTGAGGAGTGACGAACTTACTGTTCATATCATTTTTGAGCAGTCGATATTAACCACTCTAAATACTTCTCGGGAATTGAAAAATAATCTTGAGAGCTTTTTTATTTTTTTTATTTTGCAAACTCTATGCAATCTTGTGTTAATTAGTAAATAACCAGTTCCGATAGGTTACGTGATGGATATAAAAAGACCACTTATCTTCGTACACCCACTTACGCAGTCTCTTTCAAAGCTTAAAGAGACTCTCCAAGCTACAATTGTGGAGCAAGAAGAAAACAAATCATCAAACCCTTTTGAAACAAAAAAAAACAAAGAAGACAAAGAAGGTGAAGAGGAACAAGAGATCATATTTGAGATATATGAGGTGGACCAATTAAACGAAGTCTCCCAGCTCATTCAGACGATTGGCCCTTCACTGACACTTGTCTCTTCTCCGAAAAAGTGTGCTCAAATACTTCAAGACAATACAAAATATATAAAAAAGTTTAACTCTAAAATTTTACTCTTATCTAAAACGGATGTCCCAAGTAGAGTGACTCAAAAACTAAAGAAGATGGGACTAACAGAAGATCTAACTGAACCGATTGTACCGAAGAGCTTACTGTACAAGGTAAACTTACTGATAAAATCGCTCCCTACCCTATCAGACAAAGAGGACGAAGAAAACCAAACGGCAGCTGTTGTTATTAAGCGTGATGAAAAAACCACTACTAAAAATGATAATGAGGCCCAAAGATTAGAGCGCGGATTAATCATAGAAGAGAGCTCAGCGCTTGAAGATTTAAGAAATGATTCATCATCTACGACGCTTACACTTGTTGATGACAACCAAAACCCAAATGATAAAAAAAGCGATTCATTGCAGCTTGTAGATGATTCACTTTCACTAGCAAATAAAAAAACCACCGCACTTGATCTTATCGATGATAGTGATCCAAGTAGCGGCAACCGTAATACAACATTAAACCTTGTTAACGTTGATACTAGCAATGACAACTTAACTCTAGATATTGAAAACGATCCAGAGGTATTAGCACTTAAAAATGAATTAAATACTCTAGAGATCACCGACGATTCATCCTCAAAAAAAGATACTCCTAATCTTGAACTAGATGATTCTGGACTCACCCTTTCACAAGAAACAACGAGTTTAAATCTTATTGATAATGATCATGGCAAAAAGAAGAAACAGGAATCTTTAGAGCTAAGCGATGCAAGACCACTAACTACAGCGGAAATTGAAAACGGATTAAATATTCTAGATGAAAAAGATACTCTTGATAAGATAATGTCTCTTGATATCGAAGAGGATATGGCCGGCATTGACGATAGCTCAAATACAGAGCTAACGCTAACGGATGATTTGAAAAAAACCAAGGACGATACAACTTCTTTAAATCTTGAAGCTGATGATCAAAAACATAAAAATAGAAATGAACTCGA
>DYOQ01000004.1:0-41704 GCA_020720455.1 Bdellovibrio sp. | reverse complement strand
CTTCTTTAAATCTTGAAGCTGATGATCAAAAACATAAAAATAGAAATGAACTCGAGCTAACTGAAGATGGAAATCAAAATGATGCTAAGGCCACTGAACTTATTTTAGACGAGACTAATTCAAACAAGAACAAGACAGAGTCAACCACCCTAGAACTAATAAATCAAGATGATGTTGTTAATAATCAAGAGCTAGAGAGCAATCTGAGTGAACTAAAAAAAATCAGCTCAAAAGACCAATCAAATCTAGAGCTCATTCAAGATAACAAACAAAAAAACACAGAACTAACACTAAGTGATAGTGCTGAAGTTTCTAACGCAAAAGATGACGATACCACATCCAATTCATGGGAAGGTTTAATTGTTAACAATGAAGCAGAATTCGAACTTGACTATACAAAGAAGAAGAAAAATGAGATCTCCATCTCATGGGATATTTCAAAATCTAGCGAACAAACAATAGACTATGGGCGATTGAAAAAAGAGTTTGAAGAGGTTGCTATCTCCATGTCTACACCTGAAAAGATAAGACGAGATGATACTCACTCTAAAGATTTCAAGGATCAGCTAAACCAAACGAGCAAACTCAAGCTAGCTGAAGAAGAAGACACAAGCGATAACGATGTCATTGGGCCTGATTCAAAAGGGTTTGAGCATCTAATTCCAATACTAAACATGTACTTAAACAAAGAAGTAAACAACGAAAATATTTTGCTGTTCACAATGAAGCAGATATACCAGCACTATAATGGAGTTGCCGTAATTTTAAGTTATAACAATACTACGAACGATTTTGCTGAAGAGGTCGTTGGCCATAATGTATTACAAACCGAAAAAAAATGGGAGGATGAGTTTAATACTCACATAGAAGATTGGAAGAGGGCAACACTTCCAACGTGGAGCGATTCCTCATTTCAAGCTTCATCTAATCAGTTCGTCTATCCATTTATGGAAGGTGCTAACAAAATAGGAGTTGGTATTGTATTCTTTTATAGCAAACTTGAAGAAAAAAATAGCAATCAAATTGAAGTACTTCTTGAAAGTTCAAGAGGAATACTGCTTGAAAAATCACACAACCTAGGAACTAAGGGTAAATATTTAGGAACAAGCTCCAAGAACAAAAAAGACAATGAAAAAAAAGAAGGGTTCTTTGCAACACTATTTGGAAAACTAAAGGCGAGTTAACATGGAAGAAAAAAGATCTTTTTTTCACATTCAATTTGAGATGTTACCAAAATCAGTAGAGATTTTTCCATTTCACCTATACGTCTACAACCAAGTTAACAATAGTTACTCTCCATATCTATATGGCAACTCACCATTAATTGAAGAAAAAAAATCATTCCTCAAGTATATAATTTCCAAAGGTGCTATTTTAGCAATACCGATCAATCAAAAACGAACCTTTTTAAACGTATGCGGCCTAAGTGAATCAGATATACCAGACCTTGCTCGTCCCAAAATTCATAAACTACAAATAGAACGAGACCAGTATATAAAAGAATTAGAAGCATCACCTCTTCCACCGTTAAATTTTGCAAAAGAAATAAACGATGCAATTAATCGTAACTGTTTTTTACCTCTAATTGAACGAGTTAGAAAAGAGGTTCTTACTTTCAAAGTAACCATCTCTCATACTGTAAGTCTTGCCAGATATTTTGCAAGGCAACTCCTAATTGATGACAATAATATTAATCGAACAGTGGCCCTCACATACCTGTTTGCTAAACAAAACAACATAGATGGTTACGAACCATTATCCGACATTATCTGTTCAACTTTTCTTCATCATATCGGTGTAACCCAACTTGATAGAGCAATGATACTACGCCCAGAAGTTGAGTGCCATGGTCAAGAAAAGAGCGATTTTCAAAAGCATCCAGGACTAGCACAGCACTTAATTAAAAAATGTAAACTTGAATTAAGCTCTAGCAGCATCGACACAATACTCGACCATCATGAAAGATCTAGTGGCAGCGGATACCCATACCAAAAGATGGAAAGGGCGATTCATCCGGCTTCTCTAATTCTTGGATCAATTTCACATATCATTGACTACGCTAGCGGAAGAATAACTGGATCAAAATATAACATTAACGATGTTTTAAAAAAAATTCAAAATCACTCTATTGATGCTGGACTTGAATTTGATTTTGGAGATACAATATCTAAGAACATTGAAAATATATCACGTTTTACAGATGAGCTAAAGCGCGCAGCATAAATAGCAGAGGAGTTCAACATGGCAATAAGAGCAAACATGAAAATTCTAATTGTAGATGACATGGCAACGATGAGAAAAATTATCAAAAATATGCTAACCCAAGTCGGGTTTAAAGATATAACTGAAGCCGATGATGGAGCACGTGCCTGGCCAATGATTCAACAATCAAAAGAGGCTGGAGTTCCGTTTGAATTTATTCTTTCCGACTGGAACATGCCAGAGATGGATGGACTTACACTCTTAAAAAATATTCGAAGTAGCGATCAGTTTAAAGATCTACCATTTTTAATGATTACAGCAGAAGCTGAACAAGGAAACGTTGTTATTGCAGTAAAGGCCGGTGTCAGCAACTTCATTGTTAAACCATTTTCAGCTCAAGTGTTAAAAGAAAAAATAGAGAAAATTTTCACTTAGGCCGTTAACAACTGGAGAACGTTTCATGGATATATTAAATGATCCAAGCATGAAAGAGGTTGTTGTAGAATTTGCGAATGAATCTCTTGGGCTTTTTAAAAAACTTGAAGAACACTTAGAAAATTTAGAGGACAATCCAACAAGCGGGCATAACTTAGAAAATTTTGGACAAATAATTGATAGAGTGATGGGTGCAGCTCGGTCTATTGGGGCCACAGAAATTGCAACATTTTGTGAGCTCGGAAAACTAATTGGATATAAATCAAGCCAAGTCAAAGATGTTCCACTTTTAAATGTTGTAGTCGCAGTCTTATTTGATGCTGTAGATTTGCTAACAAAAATGATGGAAAAAATTAAAACAGGTGACGACACTCAACTCAAAGGATTAAACACTGAAGCTTTCGTTACACGATTAAAATGGTTATCTGAAAAATTTAAGGATATTGAACGAGCATCATGTACAATTAAGAAAGATGATAAGAAAACATTGTCCCAAAACTCCATCGACGATTTGATGGCAAGTTTAGGACTTTAAGACATAAGGACTAAGTTTATGACTGCAAATAGTTTCCTTGAATTTTCGAAACCATTTATCGATGCTGCCAAAAACATTTTTGAGACAATGGTTTTTTCAAAACTTGAACCAGGAAAACCTTTTCTTAAAGCAGATAATTTATCAAAGGGTGAAGTCTCTGCTGTTCTTGGAATAACAGGAAGCCACAACAACATGGATTTTCAAGGGATGCTAGTTATCTCTTGGCCGTATCAGACTTATTACAAGGTTGCTAGCGCCATGCTAATGGAAACATTTGACTCTTATACAGATGAGATCTCAGATGTTGGAGGAGAAATCTGTAATATGGTCATGGGAAATGCTAAAAGAGAGCTAGCAGTACTAGGATACAAGACAAATATGGCGATCCCATCAATGATCGAAGGAAAAAATCATACAATTAAGTATCCATCGGGAACAACAACGATAGCCATTCCAATAGCATCAGCACACGGTAGCTTTTTCATTGAGTTGTGTTACAAAGAAACGTAGAGAATAATTTGACCTAGATAAACTCCACAAACGGAGAGCGATCCCTCCCCTTCCAAACGAAGAGCCCTTCTTCAACGTTATGGTTCATTGTTTTCTTTTCTTCAAGAATATCAATTTTAGCATAAGTAAGAGCAATACCCTCTCTGCGTTTACCAAAATCTAGATCGTGCATTTTTGTCCAGGTGCCAGTATTAATAAAAACTTTACCACTTCCAGTTGAAGTATACTCTGGCCGATGAGTATGGCCAACTATCAAAGTATTTATCTCATCGCTATCTTCTAACGTATCCCTTATAACCTCTTCCGTATCTAAAAAAAAGTTTAGTTCCTTCTTGGCATTAATAAATGTTGAACGAATCCTTCTCTCTTGTTTAAAAAAATAGATAAATCGTACCATAACAAAATAGACAATATTTGCGACCAAAAATCTCATTGTAAAAAAAGCATCATAGATAAGGCCATTAATTATAAACTTTCTAATGGGCCGAACAGAATGAATATATGGCCTCTCTTCTTTGAATTTATTTATTATTCTAGTCACATAGTAATGTCCCCAAGATGGCAGAAAAAACCGCCGGCCCTCTTTGTCTACAATAACAGAATCTTTTGGTTGAAAAGAGTTGGCCACCTCATACTCGTGGCCATGTTTGATACAGATTCCCTTCGAAGGAAAATAACCACTATCCTCATTACAAATTATTTGAATATTCTCTCTAACCTCTTGTGAAAAAAAATCCATAAAACTATTTTTTACTCTTGGTAATATCAACTCAGCATCATGATTGCCAATTATGTAAGTTAGCTTTTTATTTTTTTGAACTAGAAACTGCTCAAGGCCAGTAAAAACCTCTTTATGTGCTTCATGGACTAACTTTAATTTTTCAATTGAAGCCTCTTCGCTCCAAAACTCATCATCAAAAAAATTCACAAATGGAACTGCTAATAAATCAACAAAATCTCCATTAATAACTAGCTCGACATACCTATTTGCGAAACTTCCTGTTGAATAATAATCGAGCAGATCGACTAACTCAGCATCATAAAAAAAATCTTCCAAAAGATTTTTCCTACCACTAACATAGGCCCCCGCCCCTAAGTGGGTATCTGAAATGACGATAATGGTTTTGTCAATACTTCTGTCGCGGAGGAATCTCATATGATTCTTTTCCCTCTATAAGCTCAATCTCCTGAAATGGCGGTGACAAAGGAATAAAGATAACTTTATTACCCTGTACTACGCTCAATTTTTTTGAGATTGAATCATTTGGTGGCACAACCACAAACGATAACGTCTCTCCCTTTGTGTTAATAAGTTTACCAATCTGTTTTTCTAAAGATTTATTCTCAATTATTACACTAATCTCTTTTGAGTACGCTTTTGGAGAAACAACTTTAACTCTATCTCCAAAAATTTGAATAATAAACGTATATGAAAATTCAGCACCGCCTACAATCTTACTCTGAATGGCCACTAAAAATATCGTTAATAATAAAATCTTTGAAAACTTGCTCATAGAGTTATGATATCAAAGTTATGATTGCCAATACCAGATTTAATTTCTAAAATTATTTATCTTAAATAAATAGTTATACGGGGGCACTATTGAAACTAATTTACTTGATAGCTATTCTGCTAATTGTATCATGCAAATCACACTATACTACTCAACTTTGTGACGAGACAAATAAGATAGATCTACCAACTGTCGTAAATGATGATACCCTTTATAGTAGTAGTAAATTTCAGATCACTAAAGTCGCCCCAAGCAAGTACAAAATTCCAGGAAAGGGTGTCTTTACATCTTGTTTTGTTGGCACAACTGTTATTGCGGAGTTTACGACAAATGGCCAAAACTTTTTTTCATACAAGCTATCAATTGATCCTTCATCTAACTCTATCAGTGTTACAGACCTAAAATTTGATAAAAAAGCTCTTGATGAAAAAAATATCCCCTACCAAGATTCGAGAGAGCTTTTAGGGACCGTTACAATTGCTGACAATGCTGGAATACCTAAAGCGCTATTTATTCAATCATTAAAAGATGATGTGACAATATCTATAACCAAACATCAATAAATTTAATTTACATACCTTAAGGTGTTGACTCTTCGTAATCTACTATAAACAAGGTGTTAGATTGTTAACACTCCGTGTAAAAACTACCGCCCCCCCCAGATACACTACCCCATCCAACAACTAAAAATGATATATTAGACATACTTATATAAATCCATAAAAGGATTAAGTTATGAAAATATGGTCGATTTTTATCATTTTGCTCTTGATGTTCAGAAGTAATTTCACTGCTGCAGCTGATTCGGCATTAAAAATAAACAAAACCATGGCCTCTAAAAAATATGAACTAAAATGGAATACCTCTCTTACTAACAACCACTACGATAGCGAAACAGATAGCTCAAACTTAATAAATGCAACAATCGGACTACAGGGTACGGGAAACTTAACTAGCTACCTCTCTATTTATGGTGACATGAATTTGCAATGGACATCTGGTAGAAATCAGAGCTGGTATGGAAGTAGTAAAAACAAGAGCGGAATAAAATTTAATGAAATCGTTGTTAGGTTAAGGCCAAGCACATTTGTTGATCTTGAGCTTGCAGCCGGTGCACCATCTTTGGCATATATCAACTCACCTATTCTTATTTCCGGAACCACTTTTCCAGGAGTCAAAGGGAGCGCCCTCTTTCCGATTGGTTCGCTAGCAAACGTAAAATTAATGTCTCTTTATTCTATCCCATCATCTGATAGTCTTGATCGCGATCGGACGGAAAAAGAGGCCGAACCTACGTTTAACGCTCATACTGTTGAAGTCGAATCAACAATTCTAGATGCATTAAACATCAAAACTTATGGGACGAGCTTTCAAT
Organism: Bdellovibrio sp.; assembly: GCA_020720455.1. Taxonomy (GTDB): domain Bacteria; phylum Bdellovibrionota; class Bacteriovoracia; order Bacteriovoracales; family Bacteriovoracaceae; genus DYOQ01. The sequence continues at coordinate 35,133 of DYOQ01000004.1, read as the reverse complement.
ATAAGAACCTTCCATCTCTAGTCGCAAAAGAGAGCATTCTTCTTGGTAACTCGATAACGGCAATTTCTGAAAGTAGTTTTATGTTTGAATACCAATTTAAAGGTTTATTGCTTGGGGTCGAAAGCGACATAAATATATTTGGCCATGAGTTAAGAGTTGGGTTTCAACGATTAGAAAACAAAGAGGCACCGACAGGAAAAAACCGAGGCGAACTAGCATTCATCGAGAGCAATCTTGTTTTTGGTTACACAACAATAACTCCTAGAGTTGAAAAATTCTTCAATGAGTCTGACTCTGGCCCTGGATATTATAACAGCTCCTCTTATGGACATAATAATCGTGAAGGAAATGCGGTAGCGCTAACTACAACCTTTGGTAACAACTTTAGCATTAAGACAAGATATTCTGAATCAATAATTATTAACGTAAACAACACAAGTAGTAGCGATGATCAACAAATTTTTATTGCGCTGGAGACGATGTATGAATCTATCTAAAGTTAACGTCTTGATCATTGCCCTTCTAATTATCGTAGCGTCTGGGTGCTTAAAGCCGAGATCTAGCGAATCTGGAAATGGTGCTGTGACAAATGAGTCACTTGCAACGTTTCAGATTAAAGATGAGATGTTATCTGATTGGTATGCAGAAATTGGAAATGTTGCAAAAAAGTGGGATCGAGTTCTTTCTAAAAACTACACCTACTCTATCGTTTTACAAGATTTAAAAAATAACAGTAAAAATTTAGCAGCTGGGTTTTCGTTTGAAATTGAAGACCCTTCATCAAAAAAAATGTTTACAGCAACTACGAAGAGTGGTGGAACGCTGACATGGAGAGAAGATAACGTTACATATAATGACATTGCAGATGCGAAATATTTAATTGAAGAAAGAGTGGTACGAGCAGTAGGCAATTCTCCATTTAAGGGTAGTGTTACATTTAATTTTTACAGAAATCCATGGGAACAAAGTAGCTCTCAAATTTTAAAAAATCCGACAGAATTGCAAAATGCAAACACTGCTACACCAGAGCAAATAGCACTATCATCTAGAGGGATTAACGAAACTGGAGAGTTTGTTGAAAGGAAAAATATTATTATAGATAAAATTAATATTGAAACTAACCAACAGCAAGAATCGACTGATGGTATTATCATGGGAATGAAAATTAGTTTCAATCCTAAAATCTCTAAAATTGACTCAAACAAGAGAGAGACAACGGAACCAATCAAAAAAGGGGAATTTAGAGTCTATCTAAGCTTAGTAAATACTCATATTATTAATGGAGAAAAAAACTCGTACCTATTATCTTCATATGCTTCGCCTGATTTTATAACATACAACGATGGAACATTTGTCGATGATGGTATTAAGGTACACATAAAAGAGGCACCAACTCACGGTACCCTTGAGGCATACATAAGAATTGTTCCATCTACTGGACTAAGTGAGGCCATCCCATTTGAAGCAGTTTTCACTCTTGGCAATGCCACTGGATATGTCGGAAAAAATCACTCTTCGGCCCTAACTCCTACTCAAAACAACTACACCACAAAAGAGTTCTCACTAGATAAAATATTAAGTGATCTTAACCAATCACAATATTCAAAAAAAGATCTTGGAATAATGCCAACAAAACCGTTTGAAATAGGTCTATTAAATTTTCGGTTTTTGAGATTTATATCTGAAAAAGAGACAGCGACACAAAGAACAATGCTATTTAACGTCTCAACGCAAGTCAGGTATAGCTATAATCAAAAATTTATCGCTTCAGAAAGAGATTTTGAAATCTATCGACTAGACAAAACAACAGGGGAAGAGATCCTAATTCAGCGACCAGTGCTTGATGATTCTGGTTCAATCACCTCTTATGAAAACAGTTGGAGAACGAATCAGCAAGGTGAGCTTCGCTGGGATGACACCCTTACTCACAACTATTATGTAAAGGAGCAACGTTATAAAAGAACATACAGATTAAAAGAGGTTTTATCAAAATCCTTTTATGAAAAAATAGCATTATTCAACCCTTGGGATATTGGCTGGACATTTGGAACAGACAAAGATAGCAGTAGTACCGTTGGATTAAAAATTGAAAATGCGATCTCACCAACTCTATTTATCAACTCATACAATTACCAAGCACTAGGGATTAGGTATGAGTTAGATGACAATTTAAACCTTAATGTTAAAAAAGCTATTTTGCTACGAATAAAACCCAAAATTTTACGCTACGGCAGCTTAACAAACGGCAGAAAAGAGATTGAGCCACTTCGAGATGGAATTTACCTCTTAAAAGTTGCCCTTCAGAAAAATTATTTTGATGGAAACCGTTCTGGTATCAAGATTAGTCCAAGCAAAAAAGATGTGATGTTTTCTCAGTTTACAATTGAAGATAACGTCAAGAATAGGCCGATTGAGTTCTTATCGATTGTTAAAAAACTTATTCGAGTTCAAGCTGGCCAAATCATTGCACCTCTTGAATTTACAATTTCCGATCTTAGAGTGATGCGTTCAAGGGCCAATCTCTTAATTCAGATTGAACCTATTGATGAACATCTCCTTAACTTAAACAATAATACTAGTTTTAGTGATCTTGGCCAAAAAGAAATAAACGATAAACTAAGAACACTGTATAGAAACAAGGCACTAGAAATGAGTAATAGTGCCAACCAAACTCTTGACACTGGTTTTAACGAAGAGCAAATAATAAATGCAATGAGTGATACTAACGATGCACTTAAAGCTGTAGCAAAAACAATTAGTGAACCAAACATCCTAGATTGGAAAGTAGCAAAAAAGAAAATCGCTGAAAGCTTATCTGAAAATACCAATGAGACTGGTACCTACTCTTGGGATAAAGATAAAGAGATCATTGTAGATCTTGAAAAATTCATTGATAAAAACACAATACTAGGTAAGAGCGTTGATGGAAAATCAAGTACTAGAACATTTGTTGGGCCAATTATCCTTCTTTCAAATAATTTTAGTGCTGGACTAATGCCAACAGATGAACTCGATATAGCAGAGCATGTTGGTTCAAGCATCATGAAAATAACACTAGACGACAAAGAGAGCTCCATCAAAGATAGTAACGACATTTTACAATTTAAAAACAAAACTGTTGATGATTACATTTCTCGTTCTTATGAGATCAACTGGGCCACTATTTTTACTAAAAAATATAACACCTTACTCTCACACTACCTCGACAAATATCGGCTAAATTATGTGGCGATGAATGATGAACCATTACCCAAATTAAAATCCAAAGATGGGACATGTGGATCACTGAATCTTGAAGATTGTTTAGTTCGTGAAGACAAAAACGAACTATCATATAGCAAGTTGAAAGAGTGGCTAAATTTTAAAGATCGGCCAGGATTAAACAAATCAACAACGTGGGACTATTCTGCTTCTATGCCATTTAAACGTGATGCTTTTAGAGACTGGGACTACCATGATAAAAAATATTTCCTAAATACTATGCCAGAGTATCTTGATAATTATGAACCATTAAAAATTGGAGACAAAGAGATTGTCGATTTTATTGAGACTGGTTTAATTGATCAGAACATGACAAGAAGGATGTGTTACCTATTTACTTACTATCTTGCTGGAGAAAAAATCAGTTTTGATAAAACTTCTGTTCAACGAGAAATTTATCATCAGTGTCTTAAATTTGCGATGCCTGACCAACAAAATGCTTTTGCTATTGGTAGACACCTAAGAGTCAAAGAGATTGGAGATTATCATTATCAAGATGGCCAAACACTTAACTTTAATATTTACTCAGGTTTTAATCTAAACTATGGTGAGACAATCTCAAGAGGAGTATCTATCAATCCATTAAAATGGATAAAACAGATCGGCTCAATGGTCGGCGGGATGGTAGGTGGTACAGTAGGTTCAACAATAGCAGGAAATGCACTTGGCGTTATTAACGATACCATTACATTTACAACAAATGGAAGTACCAGTAACGGATACACTCTTGGCTCTTCTGTTTCTTCAGGAATATACTTGGCGATGCAACAAGCGCAACTGGGTATTAAATTTAATGTCGTTGAAAAATGTGCAAGTATTAGATTCAATAGTTTCTTTTTAGAAAAATCAGACGTAATAAAAAAATTAGAAAATAATCTCGATGAAAACAGATTACACAAGGCCGTCACAGAGGGAATCTTTATTTGTAAAGGTGAAGATGAACAAATTAATGAATACTACCCAGAAAAATATTATTACTTCACTCAAAACATCTCAGACACAGATCTAATCGATCACGATGATTTACAAAACTATCCGTGGTTGCTAGCGCTTAGAGGAGAAAGAGATTATGTTAATTTTGTAAGTTTGATCAAAGGTAGTCATAATCAGGTTAGTGCAAGAGAGATGCAAACAGATCTTTTTGGAATTGCAAAACACAAGTATAAAATTGACGGTGGTGTAAAATGGTATTTCGATAATCGTAAAGAAATTGAGGCTTCATATATAGCTAAAGATAGTAACTTAGCAAATGACCCAATAGATCAACTCACTAAAACATATGAGCAAGTGGCCCCAACATTCCCTGGAATCTACACAATGGGCCCAGATTTTAACCAAGAGAACAAAACAGAAGAGATTGAAAGTGACGATGATTTAGAAACAGACGATTACATCAAACCTTAAAATCTAAATCCGTAACCGGCCATAATGAGAGAACCACTCATATTGGCCGAGATATCTCTATTATCAAACTCTAACTCAGAACCACTGCCGTATTGCGAAACGCTATTGGCCGCTGGTGTTCCACTCGTAGAATCAACCATATTACGTTCAACGTTTAAGTATCTCCAACTGACCTCACCAAACAAAATATGTGAGTCAAAAATAAAATCGATTCCAGCGCCGCACTGATATCCTAAAGAAGAACCACTCGCTTCTACATTAAAGTCACCCTCGACAACTTTCATCGTGGTCATTCCCCAAGTAACGCCTCCTAGAAAATATAGGCGCATATTTGCGTTTTCCATTGGGTAAAGCTTAAAAATAGTAGCAATGTTTGTCCCTTTTACGCTGTATTCATAGTTTCCAGGGTAACTTGATCCGGCCGGAGCTGAACCATCTTCACTCTGGGTAAAATATGTTGGCCTAAGCTGAATTCCAAAGTAATCAAACTTCCACTGTAAAAACCCTCCAAACTCCCACGCACTGTTTAGGTCGGCAGTTGAAATACCGCCGGCCCTAGTGTTGGCCCTTCCAATTAAAGTATTAATGTTTTTTTGTTCACTTCCAATTGAGCCACCAATTGGGCCAAATGAAAACTCAACAGCATTAACAGAGATTAAAGTTGATAAAGATAACAGTGATAAAATTGTATAGATTGCCCTCATGGCATCCTCCTCTTGTTAGATAATAACAATTATACACCATTTTTATTTTTTCAAAGAAAATCTTACTTAACGAATTCGCTCAAGATCTTTACCTGATCTAAAAATTAAATGAACAGGAGTATTCGCCAGATCAAACTCCTCTCTTAATCCTTTTTGTAAATACCTTCGATAATTATCAGGAATTCCTTGTGACCTGTTAGAAAAGAGTAAGAACGTTGGTGGTGTCGATTTAATCATCGTTGCATATCTAATTTTCAGATAAGCTCCACGAGATCTTTCCGGCATTATAGAATGCTTCTCTACTAACTTATAGATCGTTCGATTTAACTCACCTGATCTGATCGTCCTTCTTCTAACAAGAATAGTTCTTGCAATTACCTGTCTCAACTCTTTTATTCGTTTTCCATACTTCGCAGAGATTGGAACAATATCACAATACTCAAGCCAAGGGACAGTGTCTCTAACATCATCCATCCACTCTTTTTTCTCACGCTTATCAGATAACTCTTCTGCAACGAGGTCATACTTATTAAGACAGATAATTACCGAACAACCTTTTTCAATTGAGATGTCGATAAGCCTTCTATCTTGATGAGTAATTCCTTTACTTGCATCAGACATAAAAATAACTATATCTGCATTACTGATCGCTCGAAGCGCAGTATAAACGGCCATCGACTCAATATCATTTTCTTCAACACTTTTTTTCTTACGAATCCCTGCCGTATCAATAATATGAACAGTTCTCCATAGCGAATTATCACTTTTATCACCATCGAAACTAAGTTTACTACTTGGCTCCGATTGATCCTTGTTAAAATCTCCCTCTGTTAACTCTAGCTCTTCATCTTCAACGCCCTCTTCCTTTGCATAAGCTTTAAGCATCGCGGAATAAACGGCCGGGTTATTCTGTCGATAAAGATCATAATCTTTTTGAAAATCGTCATCCTCACTCTTTGCTGAAATAGAGTTAAGCTCTGAAACAGATTTTCCAAAATAGAGATCAAAATATCCATCTACCTGATCAACTGTGGTTCCTGGGATATCACTCACAAGAGAACGGTTTGATCCAACTAACTTATTTATCAAAGTAGATTTACCTGCATTAGGGGCACCTACAATTGCTATTTTTGCTACAACACTCTCTCTCGGCGTAACACCCATCTGCAATACAGGACGAGTTTTAAGATCACTTCTAGCTGCAAACTCTTGCAATCTTTTTTTCAAATCAGTAATCCCAAGTAAATTTGCAGCACTGATTTTAAACATATCATCATACTCAACACCAAGAGAGTAAAAATCTACTTCATCTCCCAACTGCTTATCTGAATCATATTTATTAATTAACAACCATGGAGTTTTTTTACGCGCTCTGATCTGATCTGCAACGATTCTATCAAACGGAGAAAACCCCTCTCTAACATCGACTACCATCAAAACAATATCTGATTCTTCTATCGCCGTATGTGCATGCTCAACCATAATATCAAAAAAAGCATTCTTATCATTGGCAGATTGAACAATTTTATCAGGATAAAACCCTCCGGTATCAACTAAGATTATCTCTCTTGGTAATTCACCCTCTAACTCATCCATAGTTGAAATCGCATAATGCCTATCTCTTGTAACACCTGGTTGATCATAAACGATTGCTTTATCCATTTTATTAGAGACGAGTCGATTAAAGATTGAACTCTTGCCAACATTTGGCCGACCTATTAACGAAACTACTATTGAACGCTCCATACTTTACCTCTTAACGTCTATGCCATACTCGCGCAGAATCCTCTGCTCTAAAAAGTCCAATCTCTTCAAGAACCATATTGTTTTTAAACCACTTAGGAGAAACTTTTACGTGAAGCTTAAGAAACACTCTTGTATCCAAAAACTTCTCGATCCTCTCTCTAGCGCTAGTACCTATCTCTTTAATCATGCTTCCTTGCTTACCAATAACAATAGCTCTTTGACTTGGCCTATTAACAAGAATTGTTGCGCTAATATCAACTTTATCCGAAGTCTTAGTCTCTCTATCATAATTTTCTTTATACTCATCAATGGTCACAGCGACCTCATACGGAATCTCATCTTTTAAACGCAAAAAAAGTTGCTCTCTAACATACTCGGTAACAAAAAAACGTTCATTTTTATTTGACATCGCTCCATCTTTATAATGGTGTGGACTACTTTTGGCCATGTCACAAAGAGCACCAGTAAGCGTATGAATCCCATCTCCACTAACAGAACTAAGAACAAAATATCCCTCAATCTCTGGTATTAATTTTTTTGCTTCTTTAACAATTTCATTTAGAGGTAACTCCTCTACTCTTTCAATCTTATCGCTTTTAGTAAAGACCACTCTAGTTGGACCAAGCTTGAACCCGACTCTTTGAGACACTCTTTTGTGAAACTGTTCGAACTGCGGAAAAATATTTGAGGTTATATCAATCAACAAGAGGTTAAGATCAACTCCTAGCATCCCGTCCATCGCCTCTTTATTCATCCTCTTATTAATCTCTAAATTAGAAGAGTGAATACCCGGAGTGTCTACCAAAATTACCTCTGTGTGATCTATTGTAAAAACACAGTGAAACTTATTTCTTGTTGTCTGCGCTCTTGAAGTAACTACGCTTAGATCCGTTCCAATCAAATAGTTTATCAATGAACTTTTGCCAGCATTGGGAGCACCAAGCACGGCCACCATAATTGAACGATTGTTTGGATGTTGATTCTCTATTAACATAACTACACACCTTCTGTTATATGCGATAACTCTTGAAATTCACTTCTAACAAGCGTTCTCGCAATCTCTTGCTGTATCTTCTTTTTACTTACACCTTTATGAGACAAAATCTTTTTACCCTTGATCCTTAAATCAATTTCAAACCCTTCAGCGAACTCGTTTATTACCACGTATTCAGGCAACTCACCAAACCTGTGCTGACACTCTTCTTGCAATCTACTTTTCGCATCAAAATCTTCAAGTCTAGAAATTTGAATAAACTCTTCACCAACAACACGTTCATACTCTGCTAAAACATTAGCAAATGAACCTTTTGCATCATCAAATCCACCATCTAAATAGACCGCCCCAATTACTGCCTCAAAGCAGTTAGCAATTAGTGACGGCGCAAGCGGCCCATTTTTTAGACCTTCACCAACAAGCAAAGAGTTTTGAAGGCCAAGCAGATATCCAAGTTCAGCTAACGCATCCTTATTCACTAATGAACTTCTAAATTTTGATAATTGGCCCTCAGGAAAACTTTTGTAACGGTCGACAAGAAGAGAAGTGACAACAAGTTGAATTGCCGCATCACCAATAAACTCTAATCTTTCATTGTCTCTAGCTTCAAACATTTCATTCGCAAAAGAGGAATGAGTTAATGCAGTAATAAGAAGATCACCACGATAAAATTGATGTGACAAAACTGTAACTAAACTATTGAAATCTGGCTTTGTTGACAAATGCTCTCGGAAAATATTTAAAGATGACTCCTCACGAAACAGTATATCTGAAAATAAACTATTTGTTTTCATAAGGTCGTCTCGCTTGCCCTAGGGCCCTTTTATTAAAATGTCATGCTTTTCGCAATGTCGCCGTTGTACAATAGTTTCTACTAAAGTAGTATCTTTATTTATAGGACTATAATCATTACAGACAGGCCACAAAATATGCAGACAAAACAACAGATAGTCAACCTCGCTCAAATTGAGGAAGAGTTTGTTCAAAGACTGATAAAGACTGGAAAAAGTATAAACACAGTTAAAAATTACCGAACAGACTTAGGCTGCTTTAACTCGTTTGTCGAAAAAGAGAGGCCCTCTAAAAATATTGATGATTTTGAACTATCCCACCTAGAACAATACAACAGCTACCTTCAAAAAAAATATAGTTCAAACAACTCCAAACGAAGGCGGATTCAAACATTACGTATGTTTTTTGATTTTCTAGTTGAGAAGGGGCTCTTTGCAACTAACCCCGTAAGAAAATTTCAAACCTCACCAAAATTTTTAGACATTCCACGGCCCGCCCCATTTTCTGATATAAAGACATTGTGGGAGTTCCTTATTACCGAAGAAAAAACCACTGCCTCACTCTCAAAACTAATAACAATGAGAAATCAAATTTTGTTCTTATTAATATATGGTGCCGCCTTAAAAGTTTCAGAAATAAAAAACTTAAAGGTCAAAGATGTGATTCTACCAGATAATAGTAGTAAGGCCAACTCCCTTGCTAGAGTGATGATTAACCACTCTAATCGAGACCCATACACAATTCCCACCCCTGAGATTTTTACCCAAATTTTTTCAAACTATATTTTAGCTCTAAACAAACAGAAAGAGCTAGACGGAACTATTTTTGACGACCTACTCTTCAACGCTAACCCTTACCACATCCTTTCTGGAGGGCTCTCGGCCAGAGGACAAGAGATCATTTTTGAAGAGTTTAGAAAAAAACTCATGCTGAAAATAACCCCAAAATCTTTAAGGCAGGCCGCCATTTTCAGGTGGATTAGAGCTGGACACAAAGAGACACAGATCAAAGAGTGGCTAGGTGTTGTACCATCCTACTCTTTAAGGCCATATCGAGATCAACTTGAAACAAATATCTACAATGATGAATTTATGTTACGAATCTATAAACAGCTCAAACTCTGATTTTTCTATTTTTTTACTGTAAAAACTACCCAACCTGTAGTAGAGTTTATCGATCAATTACCATATCTGTAGGAGTGTAGCTCAGTTGGTTAGAGCGCCTGCTCGACACGCAGGAGGTCCTCAGTTCGAATCTGAGCATTCCTACCAGTTTTAACAAACTTAAGTAGTGAGCATTAAATGTTAATTAAATTCCCGTTAAAGGTTGTTGTCATGGATGATGATGAAGACATCTGTCAAATCATCTCCCACTTTTTAAAAAACGATCCCGACCTTCGAATTGAGACTTTCGTAGATCCTAAAGAGGCGTGTGACTACATCTCTGACAATGACACCGATATCGCTTTTGTTGATATAAATTTAACGACAGCATTTGGGGATCAGATTTTAAGAAAACTAAAATCTCTAGACGAGGGTATAGCTGTTGTCACAATGACTGCCGATCTAAATATGATAACATTTAAATCGTGCCAAAATAGTGGTGCCTCATACATGTTATGCAAACCAATCAACAAAAGTGATCTTGAAGGGGTTATCTTCTCAATTAAAGAAAACTTTCATAACTGGAATGATCAGTATCAACAATTGATCAAATCAAGGAAATAGTTATGCTGATACAGTACCCTTTACAAGTCGTTTTAGTTGATGGCCAAGAAGATATTTTAGAAATTATGGAAACCTTTCTAGAAGATGATCAAGATTTGAAAGTTACCAAATTTGATTCTCCTTTATCGGCCATGGAGTTTATCGAAAACAACACCGTTAATATTGTTATTACGGATATCAAAATGAAGGAGATGGCCGGCGATGACCTACTCAGAAAAATTCTTAACCTAGAGAAAGGAGTTGATGTAGTAGTAACTTCAGGAAAGCATAATATGACTGAATTAATGGCCAGTTTTAAAGCTGGCGCCTTCGCATACATATCAAAACCCTTCACTCAAAACCAACTAATAACTGTCATTGATCGGGCCAAAAAAAGAGTTGGCCATTGGAACTCTACCTACCAAAAAATAATTAATAGTAAGAAAAAATAAACTACGGCAACAATTGAAAGCAGATCATATTTATAATTGTAGGAATTAATGCTCCTAAAAATAGTTTGCCGGGATGCACACCCTCTTCTCCAAATGCTCCTTTTAAGATTCCAAATCCAGCAGGATTTGGAGCATTAGCAATAACTGTTAAACCACCACCGGCAACAGCTCCAGCTACTAAGTTATACTTAGCACTATCTGATAGTTCTACGAGAGAACCAAGATATGTCAGGGCAGCATTGTCAGTAATAGCAGTAAGTCCTGTTGCTCCAAGAAATAGGACAAAATCACTCAGCTTTACTAGTACAATTTGAAGCCACCACTGCTGCATAAATCCAAGAGTAACAAGTCCTCCTAAGAAAAAACCAACCAATAATGACTCTCTCAGTTTAAGCTGATCTTGGTACTCGCTAGTGATTTTTACAAAACCGATAAAGAATAAAAAGATACCAAGAAAAAATGACATGTGGTGAGCTGTATAAACTACAGCGACTAAAAATAGAATGTGTGACAGTGTAATCCACCAAGTAGGTTCAAGATGATCTTTATCTTTTTTATGAGCTTCTAACCCACCTGTTAACTCTTTTCTAAAAAATAGTGCTGTACCAATTGCCGTAATAACGACTGATATTGTAGCTTTATAACCAAAATTAGAAATCATGTGCATTAGCCCCCAGTGCCATTTTCCAGCAACCATTAAAACCGGAGGAGCAGCAAAGTGGCTTAACGTTCCACCAATTGAGACGTTAACAAACAGCACGCCAATAGTTGCATATTTAAAAGTTTTAGACATCTCACCTTTATAAAAATATTCATAAAGAATTAATGCAGTAACGGTCATCGCTGCTGGCTCAGTAATAAATGAACCAAGAAGTGGCCCAAGCACAAGGGCCGAAATATAAAATGCCATTTTACCAGGCACTGGTAATAATTTAGCAACGATAAAAATAATTTTTTCTGCCAACGAAATAACAGGTCTCGTTCCGGCCATACACATGATAACGAAAACAAATGCTGGTTCAGTATAATCTCTATCTTCAATATATTTTACCGCACCACCAATTAGCTGGTGATGTTCGCCATAAAGAGCAAAGCCATGGAAGTAAGCGTAGATCGCAAGAAACAACGCACCCCACATCCCAAAGACCGCTTCAACTTCTCCAAGTAAGTGAAAGAGATTTTCTCTAATCGATCCTTCTGGATATTTATGCGCTAGCTTGACGAAATAATTAACTGAAAACGTGTGCAAAACTGCACAAAGAAACAGTAGTGTACCAACAATCTCAATAACACTCGGATTCATGGATCGACCTCACCTGAGCTGGATAGAATAATTCTATGCACATTCAAAATTTTACATCTATCCAAATTTTTTGCAAATTATAAATTGCAGAGGCAACTATTTAAACTCTGTTCAAAATAACGAGAAGGCCATATCATTTATAAATAAAAAGTTCGATCAAAGAGGTTGGTGAAGTATGGGATTTGATGCCATTGCAAGAGCGAAAGAGTGGGTTAATAACAATGCAATTGATGAAGTCGACAGACTCGACATTAAAAAACTTATCGATAGTAATAATGACAAAGAGATCGTTGAGCGTTTTTATCGTGATCTAGAATTTGGTACTGGTGGGCTTAGGGCCATTTTAGGTAATGGCCAAAACATGATGAATAAGTACAACGTCAAAAAGGCGACCCAAGCTATAGCAAATGTCATTTTGAAACTTGAAAAACCAATGAAAAAGGTGGCCATTAGTTTTGACTCTCGTAGAATGTCAAAAGAGTTTGCAAAAGAGACAGCATCTGTTTTTGCTGGAAACGGTATCACCGCTTACATTTACTCTAGGTTAAATCCAGTTCCGATGCTCTCATTTTCAGTAAGACACCATAAGGCCGATGCCGGTGTCATGATAACTGCTAGCCACAACCCACCTGAATATAATGGATACAAAGCTTATTGGAATGATGGGGCCCAAGTAACCTCACCTCATGATAAAAATATTATCGAACAGTACAACGCAATTGTTGACCTATACAGTATCAAATATCTCGATTATAAAATAGGCCTTGCTAATGGGTTAATCGTGGAAGTTGGTGAAGATGTAGAAGAAGTCTACTTCAAAACTGTTATGCCTTATTTTATTAACAAAGAACTATGTCACAAACATGGAACAGATTTAAAAATCGTTTACACTCCGATTCATGGCACAGGACGAGTCCCTTGCTGTAAACTTTTAAACGATCTTGGGCTAACCAATTATAAAATTGTTAGTGAACAAGCTGAACCAGATGGGAACTTCCCTACTGTTACTAGTCCTAATCCAGAAAATGCTAGTGCTCTAAAAATGGCCGTCGAACTAATGAAAAAAGAAAATGCCGATATCGTCATGGGAACTGATCCTGATGCTGATCGCCTAGGAGTTGCAATCTCTCATAAAGGTGAAGTTCACTATTTAAGTGGGAACCAAATTGGAAGCTTAATGCTTCATTACATCCTTACAAACTTATCCCACCAACACAAATTACCAGAAAATAGTTATGTAATTAAAACTATAGTGACTACTGAGTTACAAACTAAAATTGCCAAACATTTTGGCGTTAATATTTATAACACCCTAACTGGCTTCAAATGGATTTGTGGGAAAGTAAGAGAGAAAGAACAACTTGATCCGAAATCAAAATTTCTTTTTGGTACGGAAGAATCGTTTGGCTATTTAAACCATCCTCATGCAAGAGATAAAGACGCAGTAACTGCTGTTGGCCTTATGGGCGAAATGGCGCTCTGGTATAAGCGTCAGGGTATGACTCTTATCGATGCGCTCAATCTTATTTATGATCAGTTTGGCTTCTCCCATGAGGATCTACTCTGCCTAAATTATCATGGTAAAGAAGGAGCAGAGAAAATTATTCGCATCATGAAGGATTTTAGATCAAATCCACCACAAAATATTATTGGGGATGAAATTAAAACGATCGAAGATTATCAGCTACAAACAATAACCGATAATAAAAATAACCTGCTCAGCAGAATCGATCTACCAAGAAGTGATGTAATTGGTTACGTTTTAGCTAGTGGAGACAAGGTGCTACTCAGACCGAGTGGAACAGAGCCGAAAATTAAATTTTACTTACTACTATCTAATAAAAATGGAACGCTAATAGAAAAGAAAAAACAAACATCAGGAAAGGCCGCAAAGATAGTAAAGTATTTAACGGAAAGATCTGAGAAGGCGTGATCGATCATGAAGGAAAGAGACGTAGAGGCAATCGTTTTAGTCAGTGGAGGCATGGATTCACTTGTGGCCGCTGCCATTGCCGCAAAAAAACACAAACAACTTGCGCTTTTACACATGAATTATGGCCAACGAACAGAAGCAAGAGAATTAAAATCATTTACCGAAATCGCTGATTTCTACAAAGTCCCAGTACAGCGTAGACTTGTTGTTGACACTACTTTTTTAAAACAGATAGGTGGAAGCTCACTAACCGATATGAGTATAGACGTAACTAAGTATAAAGGTGAAAGCAAAGAGATTCCATCAAGCTACGTTCCATTTCGAAACACTCATATTATCGCAATTGCGGTATCGTGGGCCGAAGTAATCGGTGCTAAAAAAATTTATATCGGAGCTGTTCACGAAGACTCTTCAGGATATCCCGATTGCAGACCAAGTTATTATCAAGCTATGAACAATCTCATCAGAGAAGGAACCCCAAAAGGCGACATTGAGGTTATAACTCCAATAATTTCTCTTAGTAAAAAAGAGATAGTTCAAAAGGCCCTTGAGTTAAAAGCACCAATTGAGTTTAGTTATTCATGTTATGAAAGAAATGATAAGGCGTGTGGGATATGCGACTCGTGCGCACTTAGACTCCGAGGATTTGAACTTGCGGGAATAACCGACCCTATCGAATATGTAACTAGACCACTCTATGGTAAAAAAGAGTCATGAATAAAATCCCACTCTATATTCTTTCTATTTTTATATACCTTGGCCTAACAAAAAGTTTTTCGTTATCCGAAACAGGTACCGAGTATATTAAGAGTAGATTTTTTTTACCATCAATCTTTAACGGTGCACCAGTGGCCGTCATATTGACTGATTATTACTATGCTGGATTTTTTATCAAAACCTATTTTCATAAATACCGAGTAGTAAGAGGGGTAGGCAACATCGAAAATGTCACAGCAAGAGTCTCCTCAGATTTTTACCAACAAAATTTAAATAATATCGGGATGTCCATATTTAGAAGAACTGGCGCTGCCAACATGGAGAGCACCCTACCCATGCCGCCAGGGACAGTCTACCTAAACGATACAGCATATGGTACTTGGATAGTAAAGAATGGTATCAAGCAATGGGAGTTTTATCGAGCTTACAGAGAACTTCCAGAAAAACTTTTCTGGGGAGATTTCAGGCCAACCGAACATTTCTATAAAACATTAAAAGATAACTACGAACAAAATAGTCAACCGTTTTATGGCGAACATAATGAGTTTGGCACTAATGGTACTATCACCAAACAGGTCGACTTACATCCGTCTAGTGTCCACAAGAAAGAGAAAGTAAATTGGAAATTATTCTTAAAAAAATACATACATGCGGAGAACAGCAAAGATGAATGAAATCTACGACAAACTGATCATTCGAATCTTTTTCACAATTTTTCTATGCGCAATAATTGCAATGTATAAATATCTTCATATAATTTTATACCCATCTGCTAAATTACAACTTTTTAAAACTTTTAAACCGACCAACAATAATAGCGATACCATTCATCTCTTCTCGAGAATTATTGGTATCGGCCTACTTCTTTCTGAATTTCATTTCTACATGTCAGACGGTATTGCCATCGCTGTGTTAGATTTTTCCATTAGAGCATTTCTGGCCGTAGTAACCTATTTAGCATCGTTATACATCCTAGAAAGCATCGCGCTTTATAACTTTGAATACGCTGATGAAATCTTAAAAAGGAAAAATTATTCTTATGCACTAATTTGCTTCACTAACGCAATTGTCGCTTCATATTTGATCAAAACTATAATTAAAGTTTCAAATAACTCATTAGTTATATTTATCTTTTTATGGCTCTTTGCGATTGTCATCATAGGATTAACAATTAAGGCCTATCCTATGTTATCGAAGCTCCCGTTTAACAAACTAGTTGTTCAAAAAAACATGGCCATCGCTCTCTCTTACATGGGTTTTATCTGGGGCTGGGGGATTATTATTGCATCCTCTATTAATGGCGATATCACCAATATAAAACTCTACGCTATTTACATAATCTTAAAGATACTTCTCTCTATTATCGTCTTTCCACTTTTTCGCTTTGGAATTATATGGATTTTTTCTCTTAAAGATGACTTTCAAGCAAATAGTGAAAGCGCAGACGTTGGGTACGGAGTTTTTGAAGGAACAATCTACTTTACCTCTTGTTTTTTAATCTCAATTATTACTGAACAGGTTCACTTTGGTACTTTTTACCCAATATTCTAAACTCTATCGTCACACTATAATTATTAGTGACCTCTTTATTAATATCTTTATCCTAAGGATTCAATATGAATTTACTGACATCACCACTGATCGAAAATTTAAAAGAAAAAGTTGAACAACTAGATCTTCAATTGAAATCACTCGAAAGAAAGGTCATTGAAAGTGAAAAAATTCAAAGAGGCCAAATATTAGCTCTCTACAACGGAGATAAAATCTCACTATGTACAATGTCTGGAATGGCAAAATACTGCGATTTAACCCCAACTCAAGCAAGAAAAAAAATAGACGATTCCACATCTAATCACATCGTATTAGATGTTTCAGACCAAAGCTTTTCGACACCTAAGCGGCCAAAAGAAGCAATTCATATTCCTCTTGCAGAATTATCAAATAACTTAGATAAGATTACATCTAAGTCGACAACTATAATCGTAGTTTCCGAAGATGGGATAAAATCAATTGCAGCATGTGAATATCTATTTTCTCAAAATTTCTTAAGCCTAAAAAATGTCTCCGGCGGATACCAGTATCTTGTCTAAAATTAGGAAGAGATCGAGATAAAACAACTAATAAAATGTCAGCACGACTCTGGTGGGCCAGAGACTTATATCAATACAGCAATAGCTAAATAATTCAAGAAAACTTTTCGGCAAAAATAGATTTGATTCCCTCTTGCCACGGAAAAATTTTAACTGAGTTGTGAATACGCTTTTGGGCCTCTTGGCAAAAACAGAACGCTTCAACATTAGCTTGCCCATGAGAAAGCTGAATAAGTGGTTTTAGTTTCTCATCTGAAACTTGAGTTGAAGATTTTATTTCTAAAAAAATCGTAGGTAGGCCTGGTCGTTCAATTATAAGATCTATCTCCTGTCCATCCTTGGTTTTTAAATAATAAAAACTCCAGTCATTTTTATAATAGTTAGATAAATAGATAATTTGTAAAATAATAAAATGTTCATAAGCATAACCATAATCGGCCGATTTTGAATTTAAGGGGATAGTTAAACTGTTTTCCAAGGCACGCTTTACTCCCAAGTCAAAAAGATAAAACCTTGGAGAGGAAATTTGCTGTTTTCTAACTGACTTGTGCCAAGACGGTAAAAAAAATCCTACTAATGTCTCTTCTAAAATTTGATAATAGTTTTGAACTGTCTTGTGATCAAGGCCTAACTCCCTAGCTATCTTGGAATAGTTTAAAATCTGGCCATTAGTTTGTGCTGCTATTTCTAAAAACTTACGAAATGGAGGAATGTTGCGAATTAACTGTTCAGTTTGAATCTCCTCTTTGAGGTAGGTTAAACTATATGACCTTAAAAATTCTTGGCGGTCCTCATTGTTTAATTTGTAAATCTCAGGCAATCCTCCAAAATTAAGATAATCATCTAAAACAAAACTCTCTTTTAGCTCTAAATAAGTAAGTGGAAATAGTTTGTTGATAAACGCCCTACCAGCAAGTAAATTCCCGGCCCCTCTTTTTAATTTCCTAGCACTAGAACCAGTTAAAACAAATTTTAATCTATGAGATTCTATCAACCTATGAACAACGTCTAGCAGTTGAGGGATTTTTTGAATTTCATCAATTATAACCCAATCAGGAAGAGGATTCAGGGCCAGAAGCCTCTCTTCTAATAACATTGGGTTCTTTGTAAATTCATCTTCTAAATTTAAATTTAAAAGATCTATCATAAATATATTTTGTTTAAAAGTCTGCTTTATCCAAAATGTTTTGCCTGTTCCTCTTGCGCCAAAGAGAAAAAAGCTTTTAGATTTTGAGTAGTTAACTATTCTGTGGAACATACTCCCATATTATCGGCTAAATTGGGATCAAGGTCAAGTGATTTTTCTGGCCGCTACATCATCCTCAATTTTAGGAACTAAAACAGTTGGAACTTCTACAAGTTTCAAGCTACCGTTCCAGTGATCAAAAATAGTTACGTCACCATTATAAATTTTTTTCTTCATCTCTACAGATACGGCACTACCAAACAGTGCAAATATTTTTGCCGACAAAAGAGGTAAGAACGGTTCTAACATAGTTGCAAGAACAATTGAGTAACAAGCTGAGTGGCCAATAACTTTAGCAGCACCCTCATTATCTACTTTAATTTTTGCCCACGGTTCATTATCAGAAAAATAGTTATTGGCCTCTTTACCAAGACTCATTACCGTCTCAATCCCCTTCTTAATGTGAACACCATCTAAACTTTCAACTATTAGTTTAATCAGTTCGACTGCTCGCTTACCATGCTCACTTGAAGAAAAATCTGAAATTAGTTTTGAGCTAATACCATCTTTCCAATTTTTATCAAAAAATTTCATCGAACGGTTTATGAAATTTCCAATGTTATTTGCTAATTCATTGTTCACTCTGTCTGCAAAATTTGCCCAAGTAAAACTTGAATCGCTCGACTCTGGCATTATTGATGTTAAGTAATAACGAATAGCATCTTGGCCAAAATCTGCTAGCGCCTGTTCTGCATCTACGTACCAGTTGTTTGATTTAGAAAACTGCTTACCCTCTAAATTTAAAAACTGATTAGCAGGAAGATCATCAACTGTCCTTACACGTCCTGCTATCATACTCATGATCGGGAAAATTACTGCATGAAAAATTATATTATCTTTGCCAATAAAGTTTGTAATCCGAACATCTTTACTGTTCCACCAATCTTTTAAATAATGTTCCGTAGATTTGGTATCTTCTAAAAGCTTTTTCAAATTACTAACATAACCAATCGGAGCATCAAACCAGACATAGAGTTTTTTTCCCTTAGCTTCAGGTAGCGGAACATCAATTCCCCAATCGAGATCTCTTGAGATCGCACGATCAATAAGCCCTTTGTTTGTTAAAGATTCGACATAAGGATAAACCGTCTTTCTCCAATGACTCTTTGTTTTAAACCATTCTCGATACTGATCAAAAGCTTTTGATAGCAATAAGTAGTATTGAGTCACTGTAACTTCTTCGATATTTTTACTACCACAAATCATGCACACAGGTTTTTTCAAACGAATTGAGTCAATCCAAATTCCACAATTTGGGCACTCATCACCTCTGGCCTTTTCATATCCACACTCGTAACAAACTCCTTCCACAAAGCGATCTGGCAGATGATTTTTGCAATCATTACAAAAAAGCTGGCGGCCATCTCTTGGTTCAATAAACCCTTTTGCATGAAGTTCTTTAAACCAGATCAAAACCTCTTCTTCATGATATTTGGCAGAAGTTTGCCCAAAAACATCAAACTCAATTCCAATCTGCTTAAAAAGTTCACTCTGCTTCTTGTGCCAGTTATCCACATAGCTCTTATAGTCACGCCCTTGCTTTTTCGCTGAGAGCATAATTGCTACACCATGCTCATCTGTACCGCAGACAAACTTAACGTTATGTCCTTTTAATCTTAAGTGCCTGACATAAATATCTGCTGGAAGATATGCTCCAGCTATATGGCCAAAATGAACTTGGCCATTTGCATACGGCAATGCTGCTGTTACTAAATGTTTCACCATCTACCTCAAAAAACTAGATAAACTCTTTTAACTTCGCCTTGCTGCTCTCAAGAACTTTATCGTGTAGTGAATTTCCATGTGAATCCATCGTCACTACAACTGGAAAATCTTTAACACTTAATTCCCAGATCGCTTCAGGAGATCCAAGATCTTCCCAGTAAACACCATCCACTGACTCAATTTTTTCCGCAAGAACTTGAGCGGCACCACCTACTGCGTGCAAATAAACACATCCATAATCTTGACAGGCCTTTAATGTTTTTGCTCCCATTCCACCCTTACCGATCACTCCGCAAATGCCATAATCTCTCATAACTTCCCACTGGTAAGGTTCCTCACGAATAGAAGTAGTTGGCCCAGCTGCCTTAACTTCATATTTTCCATTCTTGCTGTTTTTTACAACGACTGGCCCACAGTGATAAATAATCTGATTATTCAAATCAACAGGTGGCTTTGTCCCTTCGTGAAGCCTCTTGTGAACAGCATCTCTACCCGTATACATTTTTCCTGTTATTAAAACAGTATCACCAACTTTAAGATCTCTTATCTGCTCTTTTGTAAATGGATACTCCAATCTTTTCATCGCTCCTCCTAATACAACCAGTTTTTTATGTCGCCACTCTTTGTAAGAACTACGCCCTGTCTTCTCGATGCCCAACACATATATGATATTGAGACAAAGAAAGATGCAGGCAATCTATTTAGAACTCCTATTTTACAACCGATAAGAGTTGTTGCTCCACCAAATCCCATCGGCCCAATTCCTAATTTATTTGAAATCTCAACGATCTCATTTTCTAACTTGTTTAAATCTGCACTTGGATTTTTATCATCAAGTTTTCTAAGTAACTGCTCCTTTGAATTAATATATCCAGCACCTCTATCGCCTCCGATACAGACTCCAAGAATACCAGGGCCACACCCTTTTCCCTGTGCTTTTATAACTCCATCGAGAATAACTTTTTTTACGCCTTCAAGATCTCTTCCGGCCCCTAATTCAACATTTGGTAGTGAGTATTGAGTGCTAACATTCTCACTTCCTCCCCCCTTCAACACAAGTCTTATTTCAACCTTATCCGATTTATGTTCATGGAAATGAAAACTTGGATGTCCTGGCCCAACGTTCATTCCTGTATTTGCTCCAGTTAAAGAATCAACTGAGTTTTGTCTTAAGTAACCGACCTGTGTCGCTTTAACTACCGCTTTTTTTGCTGTCTCGATAAACTCACTTTGCTTAAATCCTACAGGATGATTAACAAAAAATAGAAGCGTTCCTGTATCTTGGCAAATTGGAGAAGATTTAATTTTTGCCAACTCTATATTATCCGCAATAATTCCAAGAGCGTAACTTGCGCTTGAACCCTCTGTCTCGGCTTTTCTAGCATTTAAAAGAACTCGTGCTACATCATCAGGAAGTACCGTTGACGTAACTCTAACAAGCTCTAATAAAGAATCATAAAGTGATGGTTTTTTTTTGATAGTGACCTTTTTTTTGGTTGTCGCTTTCTTCTTGGCGATAACTTTTTTCTTAGTTGTTTTTTTGTTTGCTGCCATTGCCCAACCCTCCGATATTAAAATGACATAAGTTTTTGAATAAACACTGGTTTTGAAAATAAATTTATACCGTAAAGAGCTGCTCCTTGCAATCTTTCTTTCAAACAACTATCCTCATTATTCAAACTAAAAATGGAGCCAACTATTTTTTCATTAAACGAGCTAAATGATGCGCAAAGGCGAGGAGCGGAAACAATTTCAGGGCCAGTTCTCATTCTAGCTGGAGCTGGAAGTGGTAAAACAAAAACAGTTACCTTTAGAATTGCTCACATGATCCAAAACTGTAACATAGATTCAAGAAAAATATTGGGGGTCACTTTCACCAACAAGGCCGCAAAAGAGATGAGAGAGCGGGCGACCTCTCTTCTTGCACCTTCAAAAACCAAAGAGCTGACACTCACAACGTTTCACGCTCTTGCCGTACGAATCTTACGGCAAGATATTCACCACCTTGGAATGAATCGACGCTTTAATATTTATGATACATCAGACCAAATCTCCATTGTAAGAGAAGCACTTAAACAGTTTAAATTTGGGGACAAAAGTTTTGACATGAAAACCATTTTAGCAAAAATAGGTTTTTTAAAAAATAGATCGATCACTCCAGAAGCGTTTGGAAACTCACCACATTTTGATGGAGAGAGCAGTTACGATCATGCTACAGAGTCCGTATATAAATACTATCAAAACAAACTGAAATTTTATAATGCAATTGATTTTGATGATATCCTCTTTTTAACCAATGAGCTTTTTAAAAAGTTTCCAGATGTCGCTAAAAAATATTCAAACATTTATCAATACATAATGATTGACGAATATCAAGATACTAATCCACTACAGTTTGAAATAGTTCAAGGCCTTACGTCAACTCATAACAACATCTGTGTTGTTGGAGATGATGATCAAGCGATCTACTCTTTTAGAGGTGCAGACATTACAAATATTTTGAGTTTTGAAAAACAGTTCCCTGGAACTAAAATCATAAAACTTGAGGCCAACTATAGATCCTCGAATGAGATTTTAGCTCTAGCGAATGAAGTTATCAGGCAAAATAAAAAAAGAACTGATAAAACATTACGTGGCCAAAAAAGTTTAAATGTTACTCCGAAATTATGGTTAACAGCAAACAGTGGCCATGAGGCCGGAGTAGTAGTCGATACCATCGACAAGAAACGAATGGAGGGTGAAAAGCTAAGCAATATGGCCGTTCTCTATCGAGGGGCAAATCAGGCCCCCCCAATAGAAGATCAATTAATACTATCAAGAATCCCTTATAAAATTATTGGTGGCCAAAAATTCTATGACAAAAAAGAGGTTAAGGATATAATCGCCTACCTTCATTTAATCAACAATCAAAGAGATGAGATTGCGCTGAGGCGAGCATTAAATGTTCCCAATAGAGGAATAGGTATGGCCACCCTTCAAAAATTTTTAGATATCTCAGCAGAAAAAAAAGAGACCCTTTTTGACTGTTTCGTAAAATATCCTGAACTATCTCCAACAGGCGTAGAAAAAATAAAACATTTTACTACACTCATTGGAAAATATAGAAAACTTTTTGAAACAGAAAAGTTATCATCAACAATATCTTCATTAATTGAAGATCTCTCCTACATGGAGTTCATAGAAAAATCCTATGATAATCCAAAACAGGTTGATGCCAGAAAAAAAGATGTTCTGATGTTTATCGATTCGGCGACTAGATTTTCAAACTACTGCCAAGGAGATGATTCATTAAGAAACTTCATAGAAAAAATCTTGCTTCAAGACTCACAAGATAAACAAGATAGTCTTGAAAACGAAGAACCTCGTGATGAATTATGCTTAATGAGCCTTCACTCATCAAAAGGACTTGAGTTTAACACTGTATTTATTCTTGGTGTAGAAGAAGATTTTCTTCCGCACAAAAAAACTCTCCATGAAGGTAGCGATATCAGTGAAGAAAGGAGGCTATTTTACGTTGGAATAACTAGAGCAAAAAAAGAGCTCTACATGACATATGCGAAAGAAAGAAAAATTTTTGGAAAGGACGTTCCACGCCACAGATCGCGGTTTCTACACGATATCGATAATAAATTTTTCAAAGTAGAAAATTGCACCACCTTTGGCCACATGAGCGACGAAGAGGCGGAAGATTACAAGAGTAGTTTTTTTCAAAACCTGATCGATTCCATATAGTAAACTAGATTATTATTTGTTCTATTTTTTTAAAAAAATCTGTTACAATAATTTAAAGACAATCTTTCTTTGGAGTAGCGACAATGGCAATTTCATCATCTCTAAGAATTCTCGTTATTGACGATGATGCAGAGATCAGACAAACATTGCACCTGATTTTGCAAAATATCGGATTTAAAACCATCAAAATGTCACCAAATGGTAAAGATGCTATCGAGTACATTGATGCTCAACTTAAAGATGGACTAAGCCTCCCTCAATTTATTATGTGCGACTACGATATGCCTGGGATGACAGGGGTCTCCGTATTTCAATCCTTAAAAGATAGAGGTGGAGAAGCTGTAAAAATCCCTTTTCTTCTTATTTCTGGAATGAGTGATAAAAATTTTATTCTTGAGGCAAGAGATATCGGAATCAAATACATTCTATTAAAGCCATTCACTCAACAGACTCTTGTAAAAGAGATGGCAAGGATTCTTAACTAATTTCTCTTTTTACAAATGGCCGATATTTTTTTGCCAATCTCTTCTCTTAGCTCTGCAATTTTTGCTGGTAACTCTAACTGCTTTTTATATGCATCTGTTGGACAGTAACCGTATGGAGGAATTACCAAATCATCATTTGCCTCCAAGACCTCTCTTCCTACTGCTAAAACAACATCCACACCCAATCTTCCTTCGCTATATTCACTCACCGCAATATCAAACGCTGTAAGGTAAACCTTCTGATCTGGGTATACACTCACATTCTTTACATTATGAATATAAGTCGCAAGAACATCAAAAC
Organism: Bdellovibrio sp.; assembly: GCA_020720455.1. Taxonomy (GTDB): domain Bacteria; phylum Bdellovibrionota; class Bacteriovoracia; order Bacteriovoracales; family Bacteriovoracaceae; genus DYOQ01. The sequence continues at coordinate 10,542 of DYOQ01000004.1, read as the reverse complement.
CCATTAGTGAAAACTTACGATATACGGAGGGATCAAAACTTGTGTCATCACCAATTAAAATAAAAGGGTTGTTCACCCTTGTGACAAGCTGGTACAAGTAATTTAGCTTATAATCAAACGTTTTTAGTCCAACAGGCTTAAGAATAACTTCATTGTTAACAAATCTGTTTTTTTCTAGCAATTCTACAACCGAACTTTTCAAAACTTTTCCAGAAGCACTTAGCACGGTAAACATCTCGTTAGTACAATCTTTTCGTTCTTCACCTTTTGCAATCGAACCATTCGCCATTCCATTTATAAGAGTAGCAAAGCCAGCATTGATATCCGTTTTCCAAAGTGCATAATAAAGCTTACTCATTAAACTTTTAGAGTGATACGTTTTGATAGTGTCATCAAAATCGCTAACAATATAATGTTTGTGGTAACAAAACTCTGCAAAAACAGTGTTCGATAAAAAATATAATCCTACAAAGACTACCCATTTAAATTTTCTGACAAGCCTGAGAGACTTTTCCATTGCACGCCTTCTTGAATAATTTACCAGCAACACCCTTATTACCAGTATCAAACTCAAGTATACCAAGATTATAACAAGCTACAAAATGGTCTAACTGACACGCCTTTTTAAAGGCATTTTTTGCCTCTTTTTTGCTCTTTGTTTTATTAAATATAACTCCAAGGTTATAACAACTATCCAGAACCGATCCAGAAAAACAGGCTTTATTATAAAGCTCTATCGATTTTTCTCTCTCATTTAACTTGTCATATTTAACCGCTAAATTATGACAACTGATCCAGACATTTGCATCACAATCTAAACGGTACTGTTTCATTCTCTCTTCTTCTGTGCTTTTAACCTCACCAATCACCTGATTTAGCTCTCCATCACTTCCAACACCATTAAGAATCGCCTCTTTCTTTACACAAGAAGCAAGATTTCCTTGGAGACACTCTTTTTTTAACTTTGATAAATCACTAGCAATAACTGATACGCTAACAATTGACAGAAAAAACAAAAATATTGCTCTCACTCCTTTACTCCTCCTGCTGAAAGTCCAGAAATAATATATCTATGAATGCTAAAAAAAACTAACATAATAGGAAGCGCCCCTAAAATACTTGCGGCCGCAAACTGGCCCCAACGATTTGAAAACGATTCTGAAATAAAGAGCTGTATTCCAACTGCAAACGTAAGCTGGTCCTGCGATTTTAGCAATACCGATGGAACAATAAAATCTGCAAATGTACCAATAAATGTTAATAGTCCAACGACTGCTAAAATTGGAACAGATAAGGGAAGCAAAATTTTATAGAACGCTTGCCAACGACTACAACCATCAATAATTGCCGCCTCCTCCATAGATGCTGGAATTGTTTCAAAATAACCTTTAATCAACCAAATATTAAATGGGGTACCTCCAAGATAGACTAAAATCAGTCCCCAATGAGTATCCGTTCCTAACCATGGAAAATACTTACCTATAAATGTTAAAATCAAATAGAACGCAACCAAGGCCATAATGCTTGGAAACATCTGAACAATCATAAGCACGAGCAAAGAGGTCTTTCTACCTCTAAATTTAAACCTACTTAACGCATAAGCAGATGTTGTCGATAAAAAAAGAACTAGTAACGAAGTTAAAAATGAGATTTTCAAACTATTAAACAACCATCTAATAATTGGAAAATTAGTCACCGTACTCTCACCTTCTATGTAAGGTAAACCTAAAATATATTTCCAATGAGTAAGTGAAAATTTATCCGGAATAAAATCGCTACCTATTGCTCCTAACGGATTAAACGAGATTGAGATAACATAGAAAACCGGGAAGATAACAACGATACTTATTGCTATTAAGAAAAGATGCCTTGCTAGCATCGTCGCTTGTTCTTTCTTTTTATAAATATCCATTATTTTTTAACCTCATTGTCAAACACACCTGAAAATTTAAAATTAAGAAGCGTTATAATTGCAATAATTATAAATATCAAAATAGCGATTGCTGAAGCAAGCCCAAAATCCTGACCTTGACCACCTTCAAAAGCAAGCCGGTACGTATAAGAGATCAAGATATCTGTTTCACCAGCAGGCGTTGTGACATTATCCATGGGAGGAAGCCCTCCAGTTAAAAGATAAATCCCAACAAAATTATTAAAATTAAACGCAAAACTTCCAACTAACAGTGGGCCAACAGCACTCATTACGTATGGCATGGTAATTTTTTTTAGGGTAATCCACTTTGATGCTCCATCAAGTCTTGCCGCTTCATAAATATCCTCAGGAATTGCCTGCAAAATTCCAGTTAAAACTAGTAACATATATGGAAATCCAAGCCACAAATTTACAAGCAAACAACTAATTTTTGCAAACGTTGGATGTTCAAGCCAAGGAACGTTTGTCCCACCAATTAACGGCGCGACCAGTTGATTAACTATCCCAAAATCTTTGTTAAGAAGCCCTTTAAAAATTAGAACGCTTATAAAAAATGGAATCGAATAGGGTACGATAAGAAGTATCCGATAGAGTGGCTTAAAACGCATACCTTTATTATTAATTGTTATCGCCAAAAAAAGGCCAGAAACAAAAGTTAAACAGACAGTACAGAGCGCCCAGACAAAGGTCCATGTAAAAACTTTAGCAAATGGTTTGGCAATCTTCGTATCCTTAAAAAGTCTCCAGAAATTGCTAAAACCAACAGTCGTTCTAAAACCTGGAGAGAGCTGTTCAGTTTTACTAGCAAAAAAACCGGTTTGATAATTAGGAAAAAAAACCTCACCGCTACTAACCTCTTTAAGATTTCCATTCTCATCGTTAACAAAGCGGCTTAAAAATTTGGCATACGTAGCTCGACCATTTGACGTTAGAACTGTTGAGTCAGGGAGTTTAATCTCAATATTTCTTAAAGATTCACCAAGCTTAAAAATCTCTCCTTTTGGTAACAATGATATTTGATTATCTAATAAGAATTTTTCAACATCGTTGTTTGGGATCACTGTAGCATCAATTACCATTTTTCTATCAAAAAAAAATGGCACTAGCGCAACTACTGACTCACTCTCCAAAAGCTTAAGTATAATATATTTCTGTCCTTTAGACTCACCAATATCTGCTTTATAAAGCTCACTCCCTTCACCTAATGATCTTTCATTTAATAAAATATTTTTGACATCAACATCAGAAAGCAAATGGCCAGTTCCTAGATTAGTAAAGGCAACATATATAGTGAAAATAATAGGTAGGACTAAAAACAAAAAAAAGCAGATCAGCCCTGGAAACATATACCTAAATGGGTATGCTGACTCTTTTAAAAAAATCACATTAAAAGTGATGAGAATAACCAATGTCAAAGAAGCAACGACGAACTCTCCATATGAAATTGCCATCCACACAAACCAGATTAAAACAGCATCAAAAATAGCAATTAGTAATTTACCCAAAACTGTTCACCACACAAGATTAAAGAAACGTTGCCACCTTAACAAAAGTGTATTTAAAACTTGAGACATCAAACGTAAACCTATAGTGGCCTTTTTCAAGATAGACTTTTACATTTGGTGAATCAATAACATAGTTCAAGGTCCCGCTAATCGTTTTATTAAAAGGATCTCCATTATTATCCATCATACCACTACCAAGAGCTACTTCCCAATCTTCAGTAGCAACTTTTAGTTCATATAGACCTGGATTACTACAGTAAAAATCAACTACATGTTTACCATCTGCATCTTCAACTAACTTATACTCATCATACGCTTGCCAGTTATTAAAACTACCCATCAAAAAAAGTTCTTTTGAGATCGCAGGTTTTTCTACAACTTCAAACAGTATAAATGAACTCGGAGCAATTCGCACCATGTTGGACCTGCCACCAAAATTACTTATGATGTTTGCATACCTACCAGTAATGCCTCCAAACTTTTTATCACTCGAATTAATTTTCTCACTCCACCACTGTCCACCATGAGAGTGAGGAAAATTTATCCATTTTCCCTTATATTCACCTCCAAAATTAGCAATAACGAAATAGTTTTTTATTCCGGCCCTAATCTGATAAGTCATTAACGATTTTGGATAATCAACATTAACATTAAAAGCGTCTTGTTCATTCAATCGTGGGTTATCATTTCTAAATTTAATAAGCTCTTTAAAATATCTATGATGGCCAGTAAAAAGAGATCTCTCTCCCTCGCTTAAAAAACCAAGAGGTCCATATGAACTTGGCCTAAAATACTCCCACGGCATCCTATTCGATGAGACATATCTATTAACATCAACATTCTTAGTAGGTTCCGAATCGTTATTTTTAGCGTCAACGTAACGCCACTCGTTCTCTATATTAATGTCTGAGGCCAACTCTTCACCCTGATAGAAAAGAAGCGCTCCTGGTTTTGAAAAAAGAACCCCGTATGCTAACCTTGTCACATCGTGAGTAAAATCGTTATGAATGAGTCTGAAATTTGCCTCGGTATCACTTGGATCTTCAAGTGGTCGAACTTGGTAGAACTCATTGTGGCCATCACGTTCCATCCCCACATAGTCAGAAATAATGCGGACAAAAGGGTCTTTGTTGCCAATAAAATCATGACTTCCAAGGTAACTAACAGCTCTAAGAGGTGGCCCATAATGATAGTGCTGGCCAATACTTTTGTGACTACTGTACCCTTGCATCGCCATTTGTAATGAGTATAAGTTTACCCACCTGTTGTAGGTTCTATATCCATTAAACTCTTCCTCAAACACATTCTTAAAAATATCATTCCACTGAGAATCAAATCCGACACCACCTTCAGTGACAGGTTTAGTTACCCAAACATTATCTGGCAACTCTTCCGCCGAAGTGTAAAATCTTTGGTTATCCATTTTAAGAATTGTATTTAGCTCCTGTAGAAACATGTAACCATCACTGTTACCGTTATGAATTCTCCCTGTCATATCAAATCTAAAACCATCAATATGGTATATTCTTGCAAACTCTAACAGGCCATCTTTAAGCCAACGTCTTACCATAACATTACTAAAGTCTGGCATTGGGCCCCACTCTGTATCTCCAGCATAATACTTGGTTTTATGAAGAGTTTTACTAAGTGGCTCTCTTAATAAACTATTATTAACGTGATTAATTACTACATCAAACAGAACTCTCATTCCACGAGCGTGCATATTATCAACAAGATTAACCAGATCTGCATCAGTTCCTAATGTGTCCTCTAGTGCAATAAGTGAGTCAAGAGCATATCCCCATGAGACATTAAATCTTGATACGTTTATTGGTAACAACTCAATTGCATTAACACCTAAATCTTCGAGATAATCGAGTCGTTTAGATACTGAATTAAAAGTTCCAACTTTGTACTTCCCACTTTCTTGTTCTGGGTTAAACATTGCAGGCCATAGTTGATATATGATCCAGTTATCAATCTCGCTTTGAGAGAGGGCCATTATTCTGTTATCGCTCTTAAATTTCTTATCCTCATGAGTAACGACTACAGCTTTAGCATCAATATAACCGTTATAAAAACCACCTTTTTTACCGTAGACAATCTTTCTAGCAAAAGGGTCCATCTTTGCTTCACTAAAGTAGCCACCATTAGCAACCTCTAATCTTTCATACTTTCCATTTTTCACAAATTTAAAATAGTATTGATCACCAACTCTTGCGTTACTTACGTAGACCACATGAGAAAGCTTCTGGTTCAAACGACTTCTATTGTCTGAAACCATTTGAATCGCAATATCATCGCTATTTAAAAATAGATCGACTCTTTCGGATAATGGTTCCCATACTTTAAAAAATACACCGCCACCTATAACTGGAGTTGCTCCAAACCCTCCTAAGTCGATCCATTCAAGCTCTTGATTATTTCGATAAAACCTACTCGAAGGAAGGACTGATTTTTGGTATCCACCAAAAAAAATCGGACTAGCGTTACCATAAACATTAATTCTAATGACGTATTTATTTGACTGAGGGTCGTTTAAATTTAAACCGGAGACCTTTGCTTCAAACCAACAAAATAACCCCTCATCTTGGCCATAGATTTTTGGCCAAAATCCACTCATTTCACTCGGTTCTCTTTTTTCGAAAATAGCAACAATACCTCTGCCCTGCACTTCAAGTTGTGCCCCTGTTACATCGTTACAGACTTCTTGCCTAACACGAAACCTTTGAAAAAATCCATCTTTATGGAGCTTCAGATAGTAGTCTGACTCATCTGTATAAAATGTTTTAACAACGCCATCATCTGCAAAAAGTAACGTAGAGAAAATAACTGCTATTAAAAAATAGAAAAGACTTTTTGACCAAAAAGACATGCTAAACCCCGTTATTTTTTCTTTAACGACTCTTCAATCTGATTTTTTGCAATAGTTAGTGCCTGCTTTGGCAGCTGCTTACCACCAACAATATTTTGCAAAGCACCGCCCATCGCTGCCCAAACCGCACCCATTTGAGGAACATTTGGCATCGGTATCCCGATACTTGCACTCTCAACAAATTTAACTAAGTTTTTATCTTCTTTTAGCTCTTGAAGAACATCTGGTCTACTTGGTGGACGAGGATCAACACCATAAAGAGCGGTTATTCCTCCCTTACTCACTAGATAGTTTTCAATAAACTCCTTTGCAAGTTCCTTATTTTTGCTGGATCTTCTAATCATAAAACCATGCACTCCAACAAATGGCCGAAGTGGTTTTCCATCAAATGTAGGAAGCGTTGCAACGCCAAAATCAACACCACTTTTTTTCATATCACTCATTGCCCATGGCCCATCAATCGTCATTCCAAGATCACCTTTTTTCATCAAATTCGAGGAGATCCCGTTATCGGTTGATTCTGGAACAATTTTTTTATCAATTAACTGCTTAATAAGATTTCCTCCAGCGATTGCTCCATCATTTGCAAGGCCAATATCAGCAATATCTAATCCTGTCGATTTTTGCTTAAAAACGTACCCCCCCTGTGCTGAGAGTAGTGGAAATGAGAAAAAGAACGTTCTGATGTCATATAAAAAACCGTATCTCTTAGGATTTTTGGTTTTTATATCAATGGCCATTCTCATTAATTCATCCATAGTCGCTGGAGGTGTCGGAACTAAACTCTTGTTATAAAAAAGGGCGACGGCCTCAATATCATATGGATAACCGTAAACTTTACCCTCATATGTAAATGCATCTATTGCAACGGGAAAAAACTCCTTTTTCTTTGAGTCACTTAAATTGATCGGCTCGACAAGCCCTGTTGAAGCCAATTCTCCAACAACATCATGGCCCCAAGTTAAGATGTCCGGGCCCTTTCCCGATATAGCAGCAGTCTTAAACTGTGTAGTTAGATCCTTACTAAGAACAACACTCTCAACCTTGACTCCATACTCTTTTTCAAACCCTTTTGATACAGAGTCAACGGCCTTTTGAACATGCTCATTGGATGTCCAAAGAATCAGTTTTTCACTAGCAAATAAAGAAGCAAAACAGGTCACCAAAGTTAATAAAAAAACTTTAAAAAAAAGTACCACTTGGCCAGTTTGCATAGTAAAATCTCCTAATAGAACCGGCCAAAATCGGCCGGGCCACAATTTTACCTATGGCGGAACTGATGTGTCTATCTATTTTTACCAGTATAATATCAGCTAAAAGAACTACTACAATCATTAACTTACTATGTGCGGCAATACTTGCGGTAAGTTGTGCCGGATCAAAAAACACCCAACCTTTTTCTGATAAAATATCTACACGAGGTATCAGTAGCGAAAATGTTGAGGAAGATATGGAGAAGAGTTTTTTTCCGTGGATAATTGACCAACACAAAATTGAAATTAAGAGCAATAAAGAGCTTAATCCTTCATCAATTCATCTCTTCGATCACAACAAAACTCCTATAGCAATTGAACGCATTGAAGACCACACAGGAGGAGTCACTTTATATCTTAACAAAAAACTGGATTTTACTAGAAATCACTACGTTATAATCGACAAAGAAAAAATATACGCCCTATTTTCCCAAAAAGCGCTAAACGGTTTTTTAAATTACCAAGGTAACCTTGGGCCTATTTATGACGGCAAAACATTAACCATTAAAGTATGGTCGCCTACTGCAATCAAAGTTGAAGCTATCTTCTTTGATAAAACTGGTAGCGATCAAATTGTTGCTAAAACAGAACTAGTAAGAGGAGACTGTGGTGTTTGGTCGGTAACAAAGACAAACAGCGAGTTAGAGCAAAAAGATTTACACGGAATGTATTACGCTCTCAAAGTGACCGCTTTTGAAAAAACAATGATTGCACTTGATCCATACGCAAAATCACTTGCGGCCTTCAATCCTAAAAAAGATGAGTATGCAAAAGCTGCCATCATCGATCCGAAGAGAGTAGTGCTAGCTGGGTTTAATGATGATAACTACTCAAACAAAACTGCTCTACCATCTCTCACCTCTTACATCGGGTATGAGATGCACGTTAGAGACTTTACGATTCATCCAAGCTCTGATGCTACCAATGAAGAGCGAGGAACGTTTAGTGGTGTCAACTACACCATTCCATACTTAAAAAACCTTGGAATAACTCATGTTCAACTCATGCCGATTCAAACATTTTATACAGTAAACGAACTAGATCGCTCGTTTCAAGGTGACGATATAGATAAAGACGAAATCAATTACAACTGGGGTTACGATGTTCAACACTACTTCTCTCCAGAAGGGTGGTACTCCGTAAAACCTGAAGATCCGTCTAGTCGAATTTTAGAACTAAAAAACATGGTGAAAAATTTCCACGATAACAATATCGGCGTAGTCATGGATGTCGTCTATAACCATGTCTACGACATGATCAAATTTGAAGCAATTGCTCCGGGATGTTACTTAAGACGAAATGATTTTGGCGAAGTTTCACTAAAATCTGGGGCCGGAGCATCTCTTGAGACTAGAATTGAAATGGTCAGGAAGCTTATCTTAGATTCAATTCTCTATTTTAAAAATGAGTTTCACATTGATGGCGTTCGATTCGACCTCATGGGATTTTTAGATCAAGATACTCTTCGAAAACTTCATGAAAAAATTGGTGACGATTTCATCTTGTATGGTGAAGCATGGGAGTTTACAGATCTTCCTGAAAATCAAGCAGTAACAAAATCAAATCTTCCAAAAGACATTCCAGTCGGTGCTTTTAACGATAGTTCAAGAGACGCATATACCGGACAAATGTCAGGAGAAGGGTTTGTCCAAGGAGCATTCAACTTTGCCCCTCAAGCTAAAACTGGAATAGTTGGAGGAATCAAAAATTATAACACCGATTATAATAACGACGGAAAAAACGATGTCAATATTAGCACCGACTCATATCACCGTTTCGCAAATGGGCCAATTAATACTATCAACTACCTAACAATCCACGACGGATTTACCCTTTGGGATAAAATAAATCTATCTGTAAGAGGTAGCGAAGAAGAGCGCTTGAGATACGCAAAAATGGCACTCTCAATGTTATTTACCTCTCAAGGTCGAATCGTTATGCATGGAGGAATTGAAAGAGGGCGAAGTAAACCACTTGCTCCTAATGATCCAAATCCAGATCGAGCACATACATCAAAGAAAGTTAATCCAGAAAATGGTGTAACTCATTTCCACGAAAATAGTTATAAATCACCAGACAGCACAAATAGCATTGACTGGAGCGAAAACAAAAAAACAAGAGTCCTTCCAGCATACGTAAAAGGGTTAATCCAACTGAGAAAAAGCTTTGCCCCATTTAGATATGAAACAGGCAAACAAATTAGTTCCCACCTGAAATTTATCGCTGAAACTGTTCCAACTGCAGATATCGAATCAAACGGAATCTCTAAGCATCCACATAAAGATTGGAGCGATATTGAGGAGCTCACGATAGAATTTATATCCGGCCCAATTAACACAACCCTATTTTTAGTTGGAGAAGTTCATCAAAGTGAAAACAAAAATCCTCCAATCAACCATTACAGTCTAACTCTTGATAATTTTGGCAACGGCCAAATAACTTTCACTAAAGAGCAAATTAATAGTTTTGATCTAAAGAACTGGTCTGACCCAGAAGGGTTACAGTTTAAATTAGTAAAAACAGCTGGCCAGTGGGACTCACCTCCGGACTCATACACCCCGACTGGAAACAATACTATTAGGCCAAAATTGCTAACAGAAAAAAACAGGGCAACAATTAACTTATCCGTCGTCAACGACACCGCTGGAATCAATGAAAAACCAAATAATAGTTATATCGCATACTCACTAGAATCACTCTCGCCAGAGGACAAATACGCTCGCTTTATTTGTATTCATAACGGTGACGACGCTGCGATTGAGATAGCTATTAGCGGTATAACTTGTGACAACAGTGATATCCTCGTTGATAAAGACTCAGCTGGCATTACCTCTATTGAAGGAAGCAGCGTTAAAATAGATAACCATAAAATATATGTACCAAGGAAAAGTAGTACTGTTATTGGGTGCAAATAATTGGGGGCAAATAATTGGGGGCAAATAATTCCTTAATATTACGGCCAGTGCCAACTTTAAT
>DYOQ01000051.1 GCA_020720455.1 Bdellovibrio sp. | reverse complement strand
GGTCCCTCTTGCTCCAAACAAGAATAAGCTACTAGAAGTATTGAGATTTATAGTTCTTCGGTACATGTGCCGAAATTATCGGATATTTTCGGCATGAGGTCAACTTGTTTTGTGCCGATAATTTGTCAAAAGATTAGACGATCATTATCAATATTACACGACAGATAGAAATTGGCCCATTTAACTCATCTTGCATGCTTAAATATATGTAACTTTTGCAGGAGAGAGTATGAGGAAAACTGGCCAAATGAGTGTTAATGTAAGTGTAGTTATTATCTCATTGTTGCTTACTACGGTAGCGTTTGCGTTTAGTGATACTCAGGCCAAAAAAGTTGCTATTCTCATTAACAACACTTTTGTTCAGACCAATTATGAAAAGAAAGTAATCGATGATGAGTTTGCTAAAAGTGGGTTAAACACTTATTTGAAATATTTAGATGAGAGTAAAATACTTTTTCTTAAGAAAGATATTGATAATTTTTCGAAAGATGTAACAAAACTAGATGATCAATTTAAAAAGGGAGATCTTTCTAGAGCATTTAAAATATTTGAACTCTACGAAGTGAACGTTAATAAGATGTTTGAATATATGCTTACACTTCTTGGGAAAAATAGCTTCAACTGGGAGAGTCCTGAATTATATAGTACAGATGTTAAAAAAATAGATTGGGCAGAAACGGATACTGTTTTACAAGAACGTTGGAATAAGAGAGTAAAGTTTGATCTGTTAGAGCTAAAAGTAAAAGGTAAGAGCACTGATGTTGCGATAAAAGAGTTAGATAGTGCGTATAGAAAAAGGTTAAAAAATATTAATAAGAACGGTAGAACAGAAGCTTTTGAGATGTATGCGAATGCTTTTTTACACCATGCTGACCCACATACAACATATTTTACTCCTGTTTCTGGTGAGGAATTTAATCAGCAACTCTCACTGTCACTATTTGGAGTTGGAGCTGTCTTAGGTGAAAAAAGTGATTTTATTGAAGTGCAAGAGATTATATCTGGAGGGCCTTTAGATAAGAATGGTTCTATCAAGGTGGGTGACCTTCTTGTTGCTGTTGCTCAAGGTGAAGATGGAGAGATGGTATCATTATCAGGTGCTGAAGCAGTGGATGCTGTCAAGCTGGTAAAAGGGCCAAAAGGAACTGTTGTTAGATTAAATGTGGAAGATCCTACTACAGGAAAGAGAAGAGTGGTTACTCTTATTCGAGATAAAGTCGACTTAAATGATCAGCGGGCCAAAGGTGAAATTCTTAATGATGTTGATGGTATTAAAATTGGAGTTATTCATATTCCAAGTTTTTATCAAGATTTTGATGCTGCAAGAAAGGGTGAGAAGGGTGCGAGTGTTTACCAAGATGTTGAAGAGATTATTGTAAATTTAAATAAGGCAAAAGTTGAAGGGATTGTTATAAACTTAATGGATAATGGCGGAGGCTCACTTAGTGATGTTGCTAAAATGGCGGGAATTTTTATTGGGGCCGGTCTGCCAGCTGTTTTTACTAAGGATAGTAGTGGAGATATTGAGGCCATTTCAAGTGATAATTCAAAAGTGACATATGGAGGACCTCTTGCAGTTTTAATAAACAATAGAAGTGCTTCGGCATCAGAGATATTTGCGGGATATATTAAGGATTATAAAAGAGGAATTATCATTGGAGGCGCAACATATGGAAAAGGAACTGTTCAAATGATTATTGATTTAGATGAAGTAGCAATGAGTGAAGAGACAAGCGAACCGTCTGGTGAAATAAAGGTTACGATTGCAAAATTTTTTAGAGTTAATGGGATGAGTACTCAGCATCAAGGTGTTATTCCAGACATTATTTTTCCTACATCTAACTATGTAGTTGAAGATAGAGAGAGCTTTCTTGAAAATACTTTGCCATTTGAAAAAATTGATACTCCTTATGAACAGATTCTTGCCTTTGTTGCTACTAATGAATTTTATGAACCAGTATCGGAAGAAAAACTTATGACAGTAAGTGAGAAGGGCCTTGGTGAAGGTAAAGCTGCTAAATTTATGAGTGCTATGGTGGATAGGCAAAAACTGGTTAACTCATTTGATGAAAAGAGAGATATTAATTTATCAGAGAGTAGTTTTAAGCGTGAGGTTGAGAAAAAAAATGAAGAGAATCTAAAATCGCTTAATGAAGTTAGAACGGCAATGGGGATTAGTTTAGTTAATTCATTAGAAGATTTGCGCAATCCAAAAACTGGAAAAGAGTTTATCAAAAAATTGGTTCAAACATATAATGAAATTGGTGCAAATATACTAGCAAACTATATTAAAGCCAACAGATAAAAATTTTCCTACTTGTTATACTTGACGATTTGAAATTGGCCTATAAAATATTTTGTTATGAAAGTAATATTTTTTTTTATGGCCATTTTGTGGTCAACTCTTTTATTCGCATCTAATTCGACTTTGAATGACTATTTTGCCAATATGGCAATGCAAGCTTTAAATATGGAAGCAAGTGACGTGACGTTGCAAGATATGAGTGGCAATGAGCGTTTACTTTCAACGTACAAAGGAAGATGGATACTTCTCTCGTTTTGGGCATCATGGTGTGGCCCATGTATGTCTGAAATGGGTTCTCTTGAGGCTCTAAGCAAAAGCGTTAAAGCTGCTGGGATAGATGTTGTCGGAGTCAGCGTTGATAACTCTTTACAGGAAGCTAAAAAAGTAGCGAGAGGTCAAAATCTTAGTTTCGATATTTACTTTGATCATACAGGTAAGGCCAGGAACAGTTATTTCTCCACTAGTATCCCTGTTACATATTTAATAAATCCAGAGATGAAAATTATTGGGGTAGCAAAAGGTGCAAGGAAGTGGGAAAATTTTGGCGATGATTTAGTTGCGATCTCAAAAATAAAAAATCTTGATATGAATAAACTTGTGAGCGAGCAAAAGAGTTTTAACCCTACAGAAAACTTAGTTCCACCAAAAATAAAGCTAATTGTTCCTACAGGTAAAATAGAGACTAATAAGGAGTATGAAGTTGTTATTAAGCTTAGCTGGGAAGGGAGTGCTATAAAATATGCAATAAAGGCCCCTGAAGTAAAACTTTCAACTAGTGTAGTTGCAGGAGAGATGTTTAGTAAAAGTTCTTCAGATGGTGAGAGTTCGACGTTACTTTATGTTTTACCTGTTAAGTTTTTAGAGTCAAAAGAGACTGAAATTGGTCCCGTTGAATTATCATATAGTTCAAGAGTTGGAGGAGGGGAGCAGTTTGTTCGGGCACCTGCTGAAAAAATTGTTGTTGCAAAAAAAGAGTTTTTAAGTTTAATATATATCTTAGTTACTTTGATTGTTCTGTTTGCGACTGCTTTCATTCTTTATTCCAAGCTTATTCGTAAAAAAGGTGCGAATGTGTCGATAGTTAGTGATTCTGGCGAAAAATTATTTCGTTTTGAAGAGCTAAAACGAGAAAGTTTGAAGTTAGGCCCTGCAAATTATACGGAATCTCTGATTAAATTTTTAATTGATCTTAAAAGTGATGAAACGGAGATTAGAAAATTAAAGTTGGAATTAGAGGGTATTAAGTTTGGTGGTGTAAGAGTTGAGAGTATGAAAACAAGATTTTATGAACAGGAGATAAATAGAGCTTTATCCCTTGAGATTGTGGAGGAGTAAATGGATCTTAGTGTACAAGAGATTAGTTCAAAGGTTGAAAAAGAGTTCCCGCTTATTGCTGGAATTCTTGAAGAGATCGGTAAAGTTATGGTGGGCCAACGAAATATGATCGAGAAGTTGCTGATCGGTTTTTTAGCTGATGGCCATATTCTTGTCGAAGGGGTTCCTGGTCTTGCTAAAACAACAGTTATAAAAGCTTTAGCAGAAGTTATTAATACTGAGTTTGGCAGGATTCAGTTTACGCCGGATCTTCTTCCTGCTGACTTGATTGGAACCCAGATTTACAACCATCAAAAAGGTGAGTTCAGTGTTAAGAAAGGCCCAATTTTTGCTAATATAATATTAGCTGATGAGATTAATAGATCTCCGGCCAAAGTTCAAAGCGCCTTGCTAGAGGCAATGCAGGAGAAGCAGGTTACTATTGGAGAAGAGAGCTTTAAACTTCCTGACCCATTTCTTGTTATGGCGACTCAAAACCCAGTTGAACAAGAGGGTACTTATCCACTCCCTGAAGCTCAAGTTGATAGGTTTATGCTGAAAGTTTTGGTCGATTATCCTTCGATGAAAGAAGAGATTGAGATTATGAAGAGAATGTCTAAAGCATTTTCGGTGAAGCTTAAAAATGTAATGTCAGTTGAAAAAATTATTGAGTTTAGAAAAATTGTTGATCAGATCTTTGTCGACGAAAAATTATATACCTATGTTGCTAATATTGTTTTTGCGACAAGAAATCCTAAAGCATATGGATTAGATGAGTTTGCAAATTTAATAGAGTATGGAGCGTCTCCAAGGGCATCTATTAATCTAATTAAGGCCGCAAAAGCTTATGCTTTTTTACAAGGAAGAGGGTTTGTTACACCTCAGGATATTAAAATGGTTGGTGGAGATGTTTTAAGACATCGGTTGATTGTATCTTACGAGGCAGAAGCGTTAGAAATGAGTTCTGACGATATATTAATTAAAATTTTTGATCGAGTGGATGTACCGTAACGTGGAAAAGAGTAATACAGCTTTACTTGATAGAGAATTGATTGCCCAAATTAAGGGGATTCAGATCCGGGCGAAACATCTAGTTAATAGTAGTTTTGCTGGTGAGTATAAAAGCGCATTTAAAGGCCGAGGTATTGAGTTTGATGAGGTAAGACAGTACCAAGCAGGAGATGACATTAGGTCGATTGATTGGAATGTTACGGCCAGAGCAAATGCTCCGTTTATTAAAGTTTTTAGAGATGAGCGAGAGTTAACAGTTATTTTTGTCGTCGATGTCTCTGCCTCTAACCGTTTTGGTTCAGTTAAAAAATTCAAGAATGAGGTCTCTGCTGAAATTACCGCGCTTCTTGCTTATACGGCGCTTAGAAATAACGATAAGGTGGGCCTCGTGATTTTTTCTGATCATGTCGAACATTATATCGCTCCAGATAAAGGAAGAGGACACGTTTGGCGACTAATTAGAAGCATTCTTACTTATGAATCTAATTCGACAAAGACTAGCTTGGATGTGCCATTAGAGTTTTTGCAAAAAGTTCAAAAAGGCCGCTCCGTTATGTTCTTAATCTCAGATTTTCAAGATCATGGAAAAGAGAATATTTTAAAAACAGTCTCAAGAAAGCATGACTTAATTGCTGTTAGTGTTGCGGACCCACTTGAAATCGAGATTCCATCTATTGGTTATATTGAGTTAGAAGATAGCGAGACAGGAGAGGCCATTCTTATTAACACTAGCAGCAAGGTTGTAAGTGATTATTTAAAGCATAATAAAAGGTCTAAGAAAGAGGAGAGCGATTTTTTTAATTCATTAGGTGTTGGATATATTCAAGTCAAGACTGATGGAAACTATATCGGTGAGGTTATTAAATATTTCAGGAGTAGAGATAAAAGTGGAAGGAATTAATAAGAAAAAACTGATTGATGGTAGGATGGCGATTTTACTCGGCGGACATGCTGTGGCAGTTATGTTACTTATGCTTGTATTATTAAGTGGACAACATGGTGGAGATGAAAAACAGTTTGAACAGCTAAAAACTGTGGCGATAAAATTACAGTCGGCAGGTCTTGTACCTGAATCAATCGATGCATATAAAGATTACTATTTTTCGATTCCAACTAATCAGACAGAAAACAGAGCTAAAATATCTTTTTTAATTGCAGATCTGTATAGCAGTGTTGGACGTAAAAATGAGAGTGTTCGTTGGTATTATCAAACTATAGAATCAGGTTTTGTAGGTAATGAAACAGATGAGAGTAAAATAGCGGTAGTTAAAATTTTAGAAGAGATGGGTAAGTTAAGTGCTGCAAAATCGGTATTGGCAGAAGCTACGGCACTTACTTCTAAATCTAAGTTAGATAAGAGCGAGAGCGTCGTTGCAACTATTGATAATACGAAACTATTTTTGCACCAGATCGATTCGACACTAGATCGATTGCCAGAATCAATAAAGAAAAATTTTGAAACTCTTGAGGGTAAGAAAAATTTACTCTCTCAAATGGTTAGTAAAGAGCTTGTTTATCAACGAGGTAAAAGGTTGGGCCTAGATTTAGAAAAAGAGCAGATTGAGTCACTAGAAGAGATAAAAAAAGAGATGGTCGTAAACAAAGTGTTGGAAAAAGAGTTTAAGGAGAAGGTTAAGGTATCAGAAGATGATCTTAAAAACTATTTTCAAGCAAACATAGAAAAGTATAAAGATAAAAAGAGTAAAAAAGTACCATTACTTAATGATGTAAAAACGGTTGTTGAGATGGATTATCAAAATGGGAAAAAAGAGAGTGTCTACCGAGATCTAGTTCAAGAGCTATATAAGACATCAAAGGTTGAACTTTTTTTAGAGAAGGTTAAGTAGTGTTAAAGGCCATATTAGTTACAATTTTTTTGTTGTTAGGTCAAGCTTTTGCGATTGATCTAGAGTTGTCATCTTCTGCCGATAAAGCGGTAATGACAACTGGTGATATGTTGAAATTTTCGATTACGATTAAATCAGATCCGACGGTTTCCATTACGATTCCTGAACTTGGAGATAAAATTGAAGGGTTTCGGGTTGTGGATTTTGGAACAGTTGATCCCAAAGTGGTTGATGGAGTTAAGAGTGTTGTTCGTTACTATAACTTGCAAGCAGATCTTGTTGGATCCTATATACTTCCAGCAGTATCGTTATCCCATAACGGTAAAGAGTATAAGACTAGTGAAATTTTTGTTGAAGTTAAATCTGTCTTAAGGGATGTAGGGAAAGAAGAGAATAAGCTAAAAGATATTAAAGGGATTATTCCAAACCCAAGCAAAATTGGTTTAATGATAGTGATTGGATTTATTCTTTTAGTGCTAATTATTTCGGGATTAGGTTTTATGTGGTGGAGACAGCTAAAGCGTCGTAAATCGACTGACACTGTTGAGTCACCTGACGTTATTGCGACAAAAGAGTTGCTAGCACTTGAAGCAGAAAGATTATTTGAGAGTGGTAATGTTAAGAGGTATCATTTTAGACTTTCAGAGATCGTAAGGGTTTACATTGAAGGTAGGTTTGGATTTCGAGCAACGGATATGACAACGGAGGAGATCAAAAAAAATATTTCACGTGCTAAGTTAGATATTGGTAGTGACATTATTACAAGTTTTTTTGAAATTCTAGATAAAACAGATATTGTTAAATTTACAGATATTATTTTGCCGAAAACAGAGAGCGAATCATTAATTATAAAAGCAAGAGCGATAATTAATAATACTCGACAAATATTAGCTGATAACGAGAGCGACGGGAGTGTCGTGTGAGATTTACTGATCCATATTTACTTTCTCTTTTACTATTAATAGTTCCACTTTTCTTTTTTGGAAGGTTTAGTGGTGGAACGGTTAAATTTTCTGGCATTAGTTCATTTAAATCGATTCATGCTGGTGCCAAGTTAAATCCAAGGTTGATACTGCTTGTTCTTCGTTTGTTCGCTATTACACTCTTTATTTTAGCTCTTGCCAGACCTCAATCAGGAAAAACATTTTCAAAAATTAGTTCAAATGGGGTCGATATCATGTTGGCAATTGATACCTCTGGCAGCATGAGGGCGATGGATTTTAAGATAGATGATAAACCAACTGAACGCTTAACTATTGTAAAAAATGTTGTCAAAGATTTTATTGATAAACGTACACATGATAGAATTGGGTTAATCGTTTTTGGCGACGAAGCCTTTACTCAGTGCCCACTTACTCTTGATCACGGTATATTAATTGATTTTTTAGATAGAACACATATTGGAATGGTTGGGGAATCAACCGCGATTGGCCAGGCGATAGGCACTACGGTTAATAGATTAAAAGACATTAAGAGTAAGAGTAGAATTTTAATTTTGTTAACTGATGGCCGAAATAACAGTGGACAGATTGGCCCTATGACAGCGGCAAAAATTAGCAACACTTACAATATTAAGATTTATACCGTAGGAGTTGGTACTAGAGGAAAGGCCCCATTCCTGACAGATACATTTTTTGGAAAAAGGTTTGTTTATCAAGATGTTGATATTGATGAAGAGACGTTACAAGAAATTGCTCAAGCTACTGGTGGTAAATATTACCGAGCTGCAAATAGCGAAGAGCTTGTCAAAATTTATGATGATATTGATAAGCTAGAAAAAACAGAGGTGAAAATTAATGAGTACACAGAGTACGAAGAGCAGTTTAAGTGGTTTTTGTTAGTAGGTATAATGGTACTTTTGGTTGAAATCTTATTATCAAATACTAAACTTAGAAAAATTCCATAGGAGAGTTAATTGAAGTTTGGAAGCCTTGAATTTGTCTGGATTGTTTTGCTGGTGCCGTTACTGGTATCGTTTTATATTTGGGGTTATAAGCGTAAAAGATTTTTGCTAGATAGGTTTATAGAGCGTTCACTTCAAGATAGGTTGCTTGGAAATGTCTCTTTTACTAAACAAAAAATTAAAATTGCAACAGTTGTTGTTTCTATTTTATTTCTATGCTTGGCCCTTATGCGTCCGCAATGGGGTTTTCACTGGGAAGAGATTAAACGTGATGGTGTAGATATTATTATTGCGTTAGATGTTTCTAAAAGTATGTTGGCCACAGACGTTTCTCCTAATCGTTTGGAACGTGCCAAACGTGAGATTAGAGATCTTCTGAAAATTATTCAAGGAGATAGAGTCGGCTTAATAGCATTCGCGGGAACAAGTTTTTTGCAAGTTCCTTTAACCCTAGACTATGGAGCGATCCAGATTTTTTTAGATGATCTCGATACTGATCTAATTCCAACACCAGGAACTGCTATTGCGGATGCTATTAACAAATCAGTAGAAAGTTTTGATCAAAAAGATAAGCAGTCGAGAGTTCTAATTTTAATTACGGACGGTGAAGATCATGAAGGTGATCCTATCGCAGCTTCAGAAGAGGCAAAAAAACAGAGTGTAAAGATTTATTCTATAGGAATAGGTGGCGAAGAGGGTGCTCCGATACCTGATGCTGGTGGTGGGTTTAAAAAAGATTCAAAAGGAGAGATGATCCTTACGTCTTTAGATGAAAAGAGCTTACAGAAAATTGCCCTGAATACTGGCGGTAGTTACGTAAGGAGTGTTACAGGTGATCTTGATCTTGAACAAATTTATCGTGATATAACAACTAAAGTTGAGAGCAAAGAGTTAAAAAGTGGCAAGCGTAAAAGGTTTGAGGAGCGGTTCCAGTGGCCATTATTGGTTGCTATATTTTTGTTAATGTTTGAAATTTTATATGTAGATCGGAAAAAAAGAAGATCAATATTTCCGTTCTTTATTTTCTTGTTTTTAACCATCAATACGGCATCTGCCTCTTTTTTTTCTGGAGCTGAAAAAGAGGCCGAGCGGGCATATGATAGTGGCAATTTTGATACTGCCATTACAAATTTTCTTGATGCTAAAATTACAAATCCAAATGACAGCAGGTTAAAATTTAATCTTGCTAATAGCTATTATAAAAAAGGAGATTACGAAAAGGCCGCCAATCTTTTTCAAGATAGTGCGATGTACGGAGAAAAATCATTGTCTGCAAAATCATATTATAATCTAGGGAATGTTGCATATCAGACAGGAAAATTGCAAGAAGCTGTTGAGATGTATAAAAAAACCTTAGAGATTAACCCTGATGATCAAGATGCTAAGTATAACTTAGAGTTTGTAAGAGAAGAGATTAAAAGAAGGTTGGAAGAGCAGAAAAAAAGACAAGAGCAACAACAACAAGAGCAACAACAACAAGATAAGCAGCAGGGCCAAGATAAACAGGAAAATGGTCAAGATAATCAAGATAATAAGGAACAGCAAGATAAAAAGGATCAACAAGAAGATCAACAAGAAGATCAACAAAAAGAACAGAGAGTAGGAGACAAAGAAGAGAATAAAGGTGAAAATGGTAGTGAAAATAAAAAAATGGTAATGAGCGAAGAAGAGGCCAAAAGATGGTTAGATGGCCTTCAAGAGGATAGGAAGAAATTTTTAAAAGGCCAAATGAAAGGTAAAAGAGGTTATAGTGTTGAGAAAGATTGGTAGTCTTTTTTTTATCCTATTATTGCTACCACTGATTAGTGTAGCAAATGATGATATTTCGCTAACGTTAAAGATCGATAGTGAAAGTGTGTCTCTTGGTGAAGCATTATCTCTTGAGGTTGAACTTTCAGGAGCAAGAGATTTTGATGAAGCGCCAACTATTCATTCAAATGGTAAGTTTGAGCTTAGAAGCAGCGGAACCACCTCCCATATGGAAATTATTAACGGAGATGTAAACGTAAAAAAAATTTTTGCGTTTACTACGTTTCCGAAAGAGAAGGGTAGTTTTACGATAGGTCCTGCTAGAATTGTTGTTGGTGGAAAGTCTTATTCAAGCAATAGCGTAGTTGTCACAGTCTCGGAAGGGAGTGCGCTACCAAAGCAGCAACGTCTAGTATTTTGCGAAGCTACTGTTGACAACCTTCATCCGTACATAAATCAACAAATTGTCTATACGTTTAAGTTCTATTCTCGGGCGAGTACTCAAGATGCTTCGTTAAATCTGCCTAACTTTTCGCAGTTTTGGGTAGAAGAAGATACGAGCAATACGAGCAATAGAAGAGGAAATGCTACCCATAAAGAGGTTGTACTTAATGGAGTTCCTTGGAACGTTAGTGAAATTCAAAAGGTTATTTTTCCAACGAAGACTGGAAAAATATCACTTGATCCCGCGACGTTAGATTTATCAATTTTACTTAAAAGAGAAGGAGGACGAAGTCGTTCTCTTTTAAGTGCTTTTCTTGGTGAAGATTATAGTGCCAAGCAGATGAGCTTAAGTACTAAGTCATTTGAGCTTGATGTTAAACCGTTGCCACTCTCTAGTGATGGCATTGAAACAAAACTTGTCGGTATATTTGTTGTAAAAAGTACGTTATCGAAGAGCAGTGTTAAGCAGGGAGAGTCTCTTACTTATACCGTAACTATTGGCGGAGATGGAAATATTAGAGATATAAATCCGCCAGCGTTGCATCTACCTGCTACGTTAAAAATTTATGAAGATAGGCCAGAAACAAATTTAAATGTAACAAATGGCAAAGTGTCTGGTGTAAAAATTTTTAAGTACGCAATTGTACCTCAAGAGATGGGTGAGTTTGAATTTCCTCAAGTAGATGTAACTTATTTTAATCCTGTAACAAATAGTTACGAAACATCAACTGCCGCGAAAATTAAGATTAATGTTGAAAAAGGGGAGCTGTCTAATCTCAATCATGCGACACCAGAGATTGTTGAAAAGAAAAAAGATGTGGAAATTTTGGGCAAAGATCTTATGTCAATTAAACGTGAAGTCTATCCGTTTGCGTCTCCGATACTTGGAAAACATCAGTCTGTAATTTCATTTTCTATTTCAATTATTATGCTGCTGATATATTTTGCCCTATTAGTTTTTAAAAGAAGGTCAGACAAGCGTTCCAGTAGCGGTGTTCAGCTAAGGAAAGATAGAGCGTTTAAGGTTTTTAAAGCTAGTGTTGCTAAAATCGATGCAAAAAAAGATTCTTTCCAAGAGATATCTAAATGTCTAAGGATCTATATCGGAGATAAATTATCAATAGATGGTTCTGCGTTAAGTGTTTCAGATTTACCTGGTAAGTTACCAATGATTTCACCTGAAAACTTTAGAAAGGTTGAAGATATTTTAAAAAGATGTGAAATGGGTAGTTATGGTGGTGTTGCAAATAAGGTTACGAAAGACGAGCTGATCTCTATAGTAAAACAGCTAGATAAGGAGTTTGAATAATGAGAATAGTTCTTCTCTTACTCTTATTGTTTGCGCTACTTCCAATTAAGCTTTTTGGGGATGATAAAATTAACCATGAACTTTTTTTTCGAGCACATGAAGCTTATGATCATGGCCTTTATGATGAAGCTATCACTCTGTATCCTAAAAATATAATGGATGGGCAGTTACTTTATAATCTTGGAAATTTTTATTTTAAAAAAGGGGAGATTGGAAATAGCATATTCTATTTTAAAATTGCCAAGAGGTTGATTCCAAGAGATGCAGATCTAAACTTTAATCTCGATTATGCTAGAAAACAGGTTAAGGATAGTTTGGAAGATAAACGTTCAGTTATTCATAAGTTAGTTGACAGTAGTCTGTTATCTTTTATTGATACTATTATAATTTTTACGTTGTTTTCAGTGCTGTTTTTTTCACTCTCTATTTTACTTCTTTACTTTAAGAATGAGTGGTTAATTTGGCCACGAAGAGTTTGTTTACCTCTATTTGTGCTTTCGTTATTCAATGTCTATTTATCTTATAACCAGCAAAATGCTAATTTTGGAGTGGTCTTGGCCGCAAATGCGAATGTCTATTCTGGTGTAGGAAAAGGAGATGTTGTGTTATTCGAGCTTCATGAAGGGACAGAGTTTAGTGTTAACGATAAAATTGATATTAGTGAAGAGCGTTGGTATGAAATAGGTCTAGTTGATGGCAAGAAGGGTTGGATTAAGTCCGCCAGTGTTAGGACACTCCTTTGAGTAGTTATCAGTTAGAATTACCACTAGAAAGACCGAAAGAGTCAGACCGCAATCATGAACAAGGTGGTAGAAGTTTTTATTTTTTTGATATTGATGATAATATCATTAATCTGTCTACCCCAATTATTCTTTTTCATAAAATCACTCACGCTGAAAAATTGATCTCATCGCAAGAGCTTGCTGAGCATGGTAAAGATGTTGGAGTAAGAGGCCCCTTTATCGATTACTACTACAATTATGATGATGCGGTAGGATCTTTTAGAAATTTTAGAGATGTCGGAGTCTCCAAACTTCAAAGATTATTTGGTAAAAGAGAGAGGTTTGAAGAGGATATTCGTCGCGTGATCTCAATGCCAGAGAGTAGTTGGAAGGCGGCCTCATGGAAATATTTTTATTATGCAACTTTTAATCAGAGACCAGTTTCTTTGATAACAGCGAGGGGCCATTATCCAGAGACGATTAAAAAAGGGTTGAACTATCTTCATGAAAAAGGTTTTATTGAACATCGGCCAAACTATTTATCCGTCTATCCTGTGAGTAATCTTGAGACTAGAAAGCTTTTAGGTGATAGTGATTTTAAACAGTCAGTCTCAGAGTTAAAGAAAAGAGCAATAATTAAATCGGTTGAAAAAGCGATTGAGCTTTACGGTGAAAACCCTCATCACCGTTTTGGAATGAGTGATGATGATAAAAAAAATGTTGAGCTTATCACTGAGGCGATGTTACTTTTAAAGAAACGTTTTCCTTTGATGTCTTTTTTTGTCATAGATACACATTCAGGTACATGTATTAAAAAAGAGATTTTGGAAAACCGCGTAGAAGAGAGCTTCTTCGAGGGAAAAAATGATATTCAATTTATGTTCAAGGAGTAACTAAGTGAAGAGAAAAATTATGCTGACACTCGTGGTGATGGTTATTATCTCATCAGCAGTTGCTTTTGCGATTTTAAATTTTAGTTATTCAAATGGAGTTAGAACTGGCCGGCTTGTTAAACTATCTAAGGTCGGGATGATTATTAAGACCTATGAGGGAACACTTGATTTAGGAAGTGGTGACAATCTTACTTGGGATTTTTCGGTTCATGATGATTCCATAGGTGATAAGCTGATAACCCAAACTGGAAAACTGATTAGTTTACAGTATAAGGAGAGACTATATCGATTTTTTTATAGAACAAAGTATGATGTAGTCTCATATGAGATGATAAATGATACTAAACCAGCAGAGGATAATCTTTGTCAACTTGCAAGAGTTATTAAGTTAGATCCAGATCTTGTAGATAAGGTAAGAGATCTAGTTTTGAAAAATAGGCCTGAGTTGCTAGAGAAGATTAGGTCATGTTTTTAATTTAATAACAAATAGCTATTTCTATTTATGTTTAGATTTGAGAGTGTCTTGCTTCGTATATGGTGGTCTTGTAAATTTGATTGCAAGTTGTAGTTCATCTTGTTTTAAAACCTGTCTTACAATAAAACCACTAAATGCCATATCGTTATACTCTAGGTTCCCAATGGTCCCACTTATGTCGGTATCGTCTATAAAAAGTTCGTGCAGTTCACGTTCTGTGGTTTGAACTAGCATTCCAAACTCGTTGTAATCGATAGTCGAAAAGTTAAAAATATTTAGTTCTCCATGAGGTGACATCTTTATTGGGATTTTTCCAATAAATCGGTGAGTAGTTCTAATTAGAGGATCTTGAAGATAACGAGGGGTCGCAGTTGATCTTCTTTCAACGTTATACAATCGTTTTTCCGGAAGTTGTAGCGCAGTTAGTTTATTGTTAAAAACACAACCGGTATCTATGTTAATTCGATTTGATTCAATAGATGCCATTTCATAAGGTGTATGTCCATGTACTACGGTTTTTCCCCAGTCAAAATTACTGGCAAGAAATGAATCTCTGATCCAAAGAAGTTCCGCTGTATATTTCAAGGGATCAATATTTTTTAAAGGAATATTTGGTAATCCTGCGTGGACAAACACATACTCTTCAGTTTGATACATTAGTAGAAGATCTTCTGCTAGAAACATTAGGTGCTCATCAGGGATAGTGTAAGAGAGTGCATCTGTACTATAGCTAGAAAGTGTTGTAGATCCACCATTGTAAATAAACATCCCCGCTTTTTCAGACTTTTCATCTCTTAAAAACTCAATAAAAAGTTGCTCGTGATTACCCATAAGTGTGACGACTTGGTATTTTTGTTTTAGCTCAAGAATTGTGTCGATAACTTGTTTAGAGTTTGGCCCTCTGTCAACATAATCACCTAAAAAAATAAAAGTTGAATCATCAGTAATTGGCAGTTTTTTTAATAATAAGTTTAGTTCATCAGCACAACCGTGGATATCCGTTAGAACAAATATCGGTGATGTTTTTTTTATCATGTTTTATGTACTATGTTTTTTCATTCCAAATATACGCCTGATTTTGTTTTCCAACTCTATTTTTGTAAATGGCTTCACGATATAGTTATCCGCTCCAAGTTTAATGGCACTCATAATAGTTGCTAGTTCACTACCTGTGCTTATAACAAGAAATGGAATATCGTAAGTGCCGTTTAGTTGTTTTAGATTCTCAAGTAGACTTAGGCCATCCATAACAGGCATTTTGATATCGGAAATAATCAGGTCGTAATTATCTCCTAACTTATTTTTTTCCGTAATTATTTGCCATGCCTGCTGGCCATCTTTTGAACAATCAACTTGCACACATCCAAGCTCCTTTAAATACATAGAGACTTCGGAGCACATCGCATCTAGATCATCAACAACGAGAACTTTCATTTTCTTGAATATATTTTCCATAGATTAAAGTATCAACTATATTTAATATTTCTCAAAGAAATTTTTGATACTTTGGATCTTATGTTAAGATATAAGAATGAAAATAGTATATCTGACATTTTTAATAATGTTTGTTGGTTGTAGTAGCGCTCCAACCCCAGCGATTAAAGTTGAGCAAAAAATTCCAATTCCTACTAACTTAAAGTATGTGCAACTAAGTGATAAAGATAAGGCCGTTTTGTTGTATCGATTAATAAGAAAAAATCCTGAAAATGAGCAAAAGTATTTAGACGAGATCAATAAAATTCAAAACAAATTTAAGGCATATAGGCCCTATCTCAAAAAAAAATCAATACAAAAAGAGGAGCTGATTGTTGAACCAAAATATACTGAAGAAGTATTATATCAAGAAAAATTATCAGAACAACCAAGCATAATAAGAGAGAGCGAACAGAGGTTAAGCTTTTACTGTTTTACGAAACAGGCAATTTCTGCTCATGGTAGTGAAGAGGAGTGTAAAATATTTACTCAGAATATTAAAAACGATTGTTTGCAAAAAGAGTCTGCCGCAATTTCTAAAAATATCAAATTCTCTTATTTAAACTGTATCAAAAACTCCCTGTAATTTAGTGTGGCTTCATAGTAGGAAAAAGGATTACATCTTTAATAGAAGCACTATTTGTAAGTAGCATAACTACTCTTTCTATTCCAAGCCCAACGCCACCAGTAGGAGGCATTCCAACATCTATAGCATGAAGAAAATCTTCATCCATTGGCTGGGCCTCTTCGTCAACAACTCTTTTTGACTCTTGTTCCTGCAGCCTTTCTCTTTGGTCAACTGGATCATTTAGTTCACTATACGCATTGCCAATCTCCATACAAGCGATAAATGGCTCAAACCTCTCAACAACACCTGGCTTACTTCTGTGTTTTTTGGTTAGAGGCGAAATTTCTTGAGGATGATCAAGTACAAACGTTGGTGCAAAAAGATGCTGTTCTGCAAATTCTTCAAAAAGCATCATAACCATCTCTCCTGTTAACGGAGCTTTTTCGATATCTTTTGCAAAAGTTTTGATTTTAGCAAATAGTTCAGAGTCTGTTGCTGTATATGGATCAATGCCTGCATACTCTTTTACCCCGTCATGTACAGTGAGTCTTCTCCATGGAGGGGTAAGGTCGATCTCTTTTCCTTGATACTGAATAATCATGTTGCCGGTAATTTTTTTTGCCAAGCTTGAAACTAGCTCTTCAAATTGTGTCATTTGGTAGTTGTAGTCGGTATAGGCCTCGTACCACTCCATCATTGTAAATTCTGGATTATGAGTTCTGTCTATCCCTTCATTCCTAAAGTTTTTTCCAATCTCATAAACCTTAGACATCCCACCTACGATTAGTCTTTTTAAATATAACTCTGGACTAATCTTCATAAAGAGTTTCATGTTTAGGGATCGGTGAAGAGTTGAAAATGGATACGCAGCGGCCCCGCCATAGATGGGTTGTAGCACAGGTGTTTCAACTTCAATAAATCCTTTTGAATCCATGAAATTTCTAATCTCTTTTATGATGAGTGACCTAGTTTTAAAAATTTCTAGAGAGGATCTATCGGCAATGAGATCCAAGTGACGATGTCTGTATTTTAATTCAACGTCGCTTAATCCATGAAATTTTTCAGGAAGAGGTTCTAACGTTTTACAGAGCATAGTAAAAGATGTGGCAAAAAGTCCAAGCTCTCCTTTTTGAGTCTTAAAAACATATCCACTGATGCCAACAATATCGCCGATATCTACAAGTTTAAAACATGTAAAATCAGTTTCAGAGACTCCGTCCTCTCGGAGATAGATCTGGATATTTCCACTCTCGTCTTGAACATTAAAGAAAGAAGCCTTGCCCATTGGCCGCTTGGTCATCAATCTTCCTGCAATAGAGAAAACTTCATCTTTAAGTTGTGCCCCTGTTGCAATATCTTTAAATTTTTCAATCAAACTGCAAATTTGATTACTAACATTGAACGTGTGTGGAAATGGATCTATCCCTAATGCTCTAAGTTCTTCAAGTTTTTTTCTTTTTTCTTTACGAAGTGGATTCTCCTCATTGCCAATTTTTTCAGTCATTTTATTCTCCTCACACGCTTGATCGATGATTACCAATCTCTTATATGTGAGTGAAATAGTCAAGGAAGGAGATTTTATTTGTTAAATATGTATATAAAAAAGAAGTTGTATACTAGAATAAGTATAATAGAGTGGAGGAGCAATGGGAAAAAATACTGTTGCGGTTGTCGATGACGATCCGGTTACCTTAGAGATTATCGAAACGATGCTTAATGATACGAAGTTAGAAGTAAAAATTTTTGTTAATGCTCAATCAGCGTTAGAGTCCCTAAAATCGTGCGCGCCTGAGTTGGTAATTTTAGATTACAATATGCCAGGATTAACTGGCCAATCACTAATGATTAAAGTTAGTGAAGCTCTAGTCTTTGGCCATGCAACGTTTGTTCTTTTAAGTAGTGAAGAGTTTGATGACACAAAGAAAATGATGTTAGCTACTTGCGGCCTTAGCGCGGTTTTAAAGAAGCCGTTATCAAAAACTAGATTATTAGAGTTAATTGAATCTGTTTTTCCACGAGATGTTATTTACAAGTAAAGTGTTAAGAGCTTCTTCCGCTATGAAATGTTAGTTCACTCAAATGATGTGTATTATGTGTTGTGATTTGGTTCCAGATAAAGCGCCACGTCCAGTTCCCTTTATCATTTCCCGGAGTATTAATTCTTGCTCTATTGTCGAGCCCGATTATATCTTGCAGGGGAGTTATTGCTAAAATGGCCCTAGTCTTCATCGCTAGCTCTATAAATGACCAGTTAATATCGTTTAGGTTCCAAGGCCTAACATACTTCATCATGTATTGCTTCTCAAGAGTGTTGCCCATATCTCTAAATCTGCCAATGGTTGTCTCATTGTCGTGCGTTCCTGTATAAACAACGCAATTATCTGTATGGTAGTTATGAGGTAAGTTAACGTTAAAATCACCCTCGCCAAAAGCAAATTGTAAAATCTTCATTCCTGCAAGTCCAAAAGATTCCCTTAAATGAACGACATCAGGTGTAATTTTGCCAAGGTCTTCAGCAATGATTGGAAGGCCGCCAAGATGTTCTCTTAAGCAGTGAAATAGGTTGTGGCCAGGAACAAATGACCAGTAACCGTTTCTAGGATCATTGGTTGAATAAGGAATCTCCCATGTTGCAGCAAATCCTCTAAAGTGGTCAATCCTGATTAGATCAAAGTGATCAATTAAGTGTGAAACTCTTCTTTTCCACCAGTGAAACCCTTCCTGCTCCATCTGCCACCAGTCATAATTAGGGTTGCCCCATCTTTGTCCCATTGGACTAAAATCATCAGGTGGTGCTCCGGTGACAACGTATGGTAGGTCTCCTGTTAGCTTAAACATTTCAGGATTTTTCCAAACATCCATTGAACTGTGAGAGACAAAAATTGGGATATCTCCAATTAGTTTAACTTTTCTAGCATTCGCATATCTTCTTAGCTCATCCCACTGATAGAAAAAAATAAACTGTAAAAATTTGTGATAATCAATACGGTCTTGGTTGATTTTATAAAACTTTTCAAGCGATTTTGTTTCGCGATTTTTTAAACTAGGAGGCCAGTTTGGCCAAAAGCCACCCAGCTGTTCAAAGATAGCTTGGTACATCGCTAAATCGTGAAGCCAGTCTTTCTCTCTTTCTATAAATGCAGAGAAATCTTTTTTAAAAATTTTTCCACTCTTGAAATTATTATAAGCTTTTTGAAAAAGAATGTTTTTATACTCTGTCACTAGCGAAAAGTTAACATGTTCTTTATTTGTAAACTCAGGCCTAATATCGAGATCACTCTTGTTTAGAAGCTTGTCCTCTACCAATTTTTCTGGAGAGATTAACAGATGGTAACCTCCAAATGCACTACATGAACTATAGGGACACCCCTCATCGTTTGCAATGTTGATAGGCAAGACTTGCCAGTAGCTCTGTTTGGCGGTTACCAACCAATCAACAAATTTATAAGCGTCATAACCAAGATCACCAATCCCGTGATTTGATGGTAACGAGCTAATATGTAGTAATATTCCAGAACTTCTTTTTATATTCATGTCCAAAGTCTAATTTAAACTAGGTTAAAAAACAATCTACTATATTTTAAAATTTTCGTTTAAATTTAAATATTATTGCAGACAGGTTTACTCAATTTTAATTATGTGGCCCTTTTTTTCCTTTAGAGTTAACCTTTTTGAGAAATGTTTTTAATGTATGTTTACTAGGAGGCCATCGTGGCAAAAGAGACTGTAGTTTCAAATTTTAAGTTAATTGGAAGAGAGACATTATCGTCATATGCTGCGTTTACGCTCGAAGGTGAGATGAGCGCAAGAGTAAAACAAGGTAAAGACACTTGGACAATTGTGGAAAGAAATGGAGTAGCAAAGGGAACGAGTGATGGTGAGTCTGAAGCAATCTACATTCCAAATGATAAGGCAATTAAATCGATTGAAAAAAATATTGTTCCATTGTTACCTAAAAAAGTTGTTATTAAAAAACCTCAAGATATTTTGGACGCTGTTGCTAAGTTTGACTTGGCAATGGTCGAAAAAGCTGGCGTTAACAAAAAAGTGTGGGGTGGTAATGCGTGCCTTGCTGCCTCAACATGTTTATTCCAAACGTTACTAAAAGCTTCTGGTTATAAGGCTTGGGAGATTTTAGCTCCTAAAAATTTGAAAAAATTCTATTTCCCTAATATTGGTTTCAATATGGTTTGTGGTGGAGCTCATGTTCCAGGAACTAAGCAAGATATTCAAGAAATGTTCTTTTTTAGTATGAAGGATAAGAGCGTAAAAGGGGTTTTTGAAACTGGCGTAAAGTTTTTTAAACAGTTTGAAAAAAATCTTGTAAGAGATGGAAGGCCAACTGGAACAGCAAAGGAGCGTGGATTCGTTTTCCCTGTTGCAGATAACTATGAAGGGTTAGATAGAATTAAAGAGTGTGCGTCTCAGCTTGGATTAGAGCTAAAAGATTGGGCAATTGGAACGGATAACGCTTTTAGTGAACTTCAAAAAGAGGAAGAGTTAAGAAGAGAAGGAAAATATGATTTATGTTTTTCAGGTCTAGGAATTAAGGGCCGCCAAGAGATGATCGATTTTAATAAATCGATCGTCGATAAAGCTGCAAACTTTGTCACTATGGAAGATCCTGGAAGTGAGACGGACATCGAAACACACAGAATGATGACTGAGCAATATGGTACAAGAACTCAAATTGTTATCGATGATGCCGCAGTTACCCAGATGCGTTTTATAATCCCTTTCCTTGCGTCTCCAGAGAGAAAAAAGAGGGCCGGGAACTCTGTTTTGATTAAATTAAATCAGGCCGGGACTTTTACCGAGACAAGACTTGCAACAGAGATTGTTTTAGGGTTAGCGAAAGTAGAAGAGGTTGAGGCCTTCCTTAGTGCAAGAAAAGATTTAACAGAGGTGCTGTCACAGTTAAAAGATTTAGGAGTAGGTTCTCTAGAACAAGCGCTTAAAAATATCAAAAAGGGTGGATTTACAGCATTCTTTTCTCACCGTTCAACAGAAGGGACGTCTGAGTTTCTCCCATATCTTCCACTAATGTACGGTGCTGTAACTAGAAAAATTTGGTTTAAGGCCGGGGCACCAAATGGAGAGAGAAATCTTCAAAATTACAACCCTCTAATTAGAGCTGAAGAGGAGATGAAGGATCGAGGGATTAAAACCGAAATTGCTGGTCTTAAAGGCCTTCCAGACGAGGTCCAAATCACTCTTTAAAATTTGGCCATCTCTACAGTTAACGATCTAAATTTACGGTATCAGTTCACGGTCTAACGTATTGAAATTTAACGGTTCGTTTTTAATGAAACGAATTGGTGAATTAATTATATGTTTAAAAATTTATCGATAAGAATCGTCTCTTTTGTAAATTTTCGCTAGTCTTAAAAAAACAAAGATTTTGTAGTTGCTGCGTGTTATAAGTTGTTAGAGAGTTATTTTCTCTAGGAGTTAATCTAAATGTTTGAGCAGGAAAATGAAGTAGGACAAAGTAACCTTGTTTTCTTTCCTGGAAATGGCAAAGGTTTTATTGATGATCCCCTTGATGATTTAGTTAACGAGTTTTCTGAAGTGGCAGGTATTCAAGATGGAGATCATGAAGAGTTAATTAATCTTGTTGGTAGAGTAAGTTTGTTAGAATCAAATATAGGTAAGGCCAAAAATGTTTCGGAGTTATTAGCGCTTGTCGATAATCAACTTTCTTTACTTAAAGATGTTAGAACTCGCATCGACTATCTTGAGAGGGAGATGGAGAGTTATATTGTACCTCGCACATAGTTTGTTAAAATCATTGCCAATATAGCGCCGACTTATTATATTTATCACATTAAAATTTTTTGCCTGGGTGGCGAAATTGGCAGACGCACTACCTTGAGGTGGTAGCGCTCGAAAGGGCGTGCTGGTTCAAGTCCAGTCCCAGGCACCAATAT
>DYOQ01000050.1 GCA_020720455.1 Bdellovibrio sp. | reverse complement strand
GAAGTGCTGTTTGATTTACAATTTTATCAAAATGCTTTGTCGATTTACTAAAAAAATATGTGCTTATATCTGAATCTTTTAAAAAAACCATATGGCCTTTGCCGGCCAGTTTTCTAAGAATAAAATCAGTATCTAAGAAGCAGACTTCTCGAATCATTAAATTTTTTGAAAGATAAATTATAACAGCATGCTTACTAAGACTAAGAAGTGATTTCCTTATTTTTACTCCCTTTGGAGAAGAGACATCACCCCAAAAAACTTTAACCTCTACTTTCTCGCCATGGAGATAGAAATCAAAACCACGCTGAGAAGTTGATTTCATCTGTTTAAGTCCAAAAATACCTTTTACAAACCACTCTCCAAGCTGCGCTGGAACATTTTTACTATTAAGCAAAATTTTATTCTCTCGCAAAATATCAAAACTAGTATTTACAAGTGAAACAGCCTCTAAAATCTTTTTACGATCGGGAACTCGTAATACCATCACACTTCGTGAAACAGCTGGTGACAGCTTCAACCCGAACTGAAAATTAAACCAGTCTGCAAATTTCGGAACTGGTATCAAATCATAATAATCACAAAAAAAACCTTCTTTAATCAGATCATTTTCATTTGTAATCGTTTCTAATTTTTTAATTAGAAACGATAGAGGTGCAAAAGTTTTATTCTTTCCTTCAACAAAAAATATATCTTTGTCGTAGTTAGAACTACCGTGTTTCTCTTTTGAAAACTCTTCTATCACGCCAAATAGCTCCTCTAGATTCATTATTAAATCTCCACATCTGAATAACTAAAATCAAAATCAAGAAGTGCCTTAGCTATAGACTCATTATGCACAAGGTAGTGCTGAACAAAAACTCTAAAGTCTGTAATCTTACTCTGGTAATACAATTTCTCATCACCCGTAGTTTTATCAGCTTTCTCAAGCGAGGCAATTGCTGATTTCATCAGTAACCAAGCAGTAATTAGGTTTCCACACAAAAGAAGATAGTCACTACTTCTTTCTAAGATATCATTTATCTTTTTCTTGCTAGCAAGCTCACCAAAGAGTTTTAAAATTCTACCTGCATCGGCCAAACTTTTACCAATCAGCGATGCTTCCATTTTCCAATTGGCCGCCTCCGGTGACGTGATTACATTTTCAATTTTCCCACCAATTGCCATTAATGCTTTACCCTGATCTTTTAAAATTTTTCTAGTAACGAAATCTATTCCTTGAATACCGTTCGTACCCTCATAGATGGTCGCAATTTTTATATCTCTAACAAACTGTTCAATTCCGTATTCAACGCAATAACCATACCCACCATGAACCTGTACAGCATCAACTGCAACATGAAAACCATTCTCAGATCCATAGCTTTTACAAATTGGAGTTAATAGTGCCGCTTCTGCCTCGGCCCACTCTTTGCCAAGCTTTTCAAGGTCAAATAGATTTGCAGTATAAAGATGAAGGGCCCTTAATCCTCTACTCATCGCTCTCATTCGTAAAAGCAAACGTCTAATATCTGGATGATTAATTATTTCTGTCCCAAATTGAACTCTCTCTTTTGCATACTGTTCAGTTAGCATGTATGAAAGATTTGCTTGTGACTCACCCTGAACTCCACACATGAGTCTGGCCTCGTTCATCATAATGAACATTGCCTCCATCCCTCTATTTTCCACTCCAATTAAAAAACCTTGGCAATTGCTATTTTCTCCAAACATTAATTCACACGTTGCTTGAGCATGAATCCCCATCTTATCTTCAAGCTTTTTGCAAACTACATCATTTGGCCCAGTAAGATTTCCTACTCCATCACTCTTCATTTTTGGAACAAGAAAAAGTGATATACCCTTTGTACCTTCAGGAGCACCAGGAATCCGGGCCAATACAAGGTGCACGATATTTTCATAAAGATCATTGTCTCCAGAGGAGATAAAAATTTTTGTTCCATTAATTTGATATGAGCCATCACTATTTTTTTTAGCAACTGTTTTTAATACTCCGACATCACTACCAGCACCTGGTTCGGTCAAACACATTGTCCCTCCCCATTTACCTTCCATCATTTTAGGAATGTATTTTGCTTTTAACTCATCAGATGCGACCTTTAACAAAACATTCATCGCAGCTTTTGACAGTCCAAAATACATAGAAAAAGAGACATTCGCCCCAATAAGTATAGAGCTACATGCTGTCGTAATCGAATCTAAAACAGGAATACCTCCAAGCTCTTCTGGAATACCAAGACCGTACCAACCATTTTCATAAAATCTTTGATTGGCCTGATGAAAACATTTTGGAACATAAACTTGCCCATTAACAAGCCTTACGCCCTCTCGATCACCTGGAGTTCTAACTGGGAATACTTCGTTTTCAACAAACTTATCGAACTGCTCAATGATATCTTTCATATCACTGAGCTCAAAATCTGTACTGTTATCTTGAACCTTTAGTAGTTCAAATAAATTAAAATGAATATCCTTAAGATCTGTCTTGTATCTGGCCATCACAACATCCTTGTTACAATGAAAAGTTACTGCATATCTTTAAATGTATTAAAGCTACGACGTACTATTTAGTTGCTAAACTGCTATCGTTCTCTTTGATAAAAGATTTCAGATCTTCTATCTTGTCAAAAAGCCTTATCCACTGCTCTTTGTACAAGGTAACAGGGAAACGTCCCATACCGTATACAGAAACCGCACCCTTTTGACTCACTTTAAAAGTTAGTTCACCACCACCTTTTTTCTTCTCTTTTAGCTTCTCATTTTCGCTCTTTAATCTCTCAATCTCTGCTTTTAGTACATCATCTGACATAAATATCTCCGTAAATAAAAAATGATAACTATTTAGACCTCTTTTTGCAATGATAATAGGTTAATCAGACCAACATCATGTACGTATTATTGAAATTGTCATAATCTCTACGAAAAAAATGTGTATGTCGATAAATATTGTTTAAGCTTAATTTTAACACAGAACTATTTTGGTAAGTTATTGTGACTTATATTGGTTGCAAAAATTTAAATGTTTTTATTAATTTAAAAATCTAGGTACCAACTTTCCTAAAATAGTTGGCTACCTTCTGCCGATGTTAAAGGGTATTTTGTCAAAACTTTAGACATTCATGACAAGAGAATATTTTAGCTGGTGAGTGAAATTAAACTTGTCGCATAAATATTATCTAAATACTTAAAAACATGCTTCCTAAATTCTAAGAACTTCTCACTCCATTCTCATCAATGGATCTGCTAAAGTTGGTTTACGAAGTTCAAATTGATGAACTAGATAAAAGGATAATCTATGAATAAATTAAAAAGAGCATTTATTTTCTCATTACTAACCTTAATCTCAACTCACACCATGGCGCTTACTCCGCTTTCATTTCAATCTATGACACAAGTTCGGCTCACCTTTCCCGAAAAAGAAGAGAGCATTCCAGCTTTAACGAAAGAACTCTGTAGAAGTGAAAATCCTGGTTTTAGTCAAATTAGAGAAATTAATAGAGTTATTGAATCAATCCTTCCAAGTGAAAATGATATTGAGGCATTTAGCAATTGTCTCGTTTCATTAACGAGCTATAGGGTAAAATCGGGAATGGATCTCCATTTTGGAATTAATTTTTCACCAACAAATCATGGATTCAATGATGCCCTCAAAAATTCATTTACTTCTGAACAACTTGAAGATGCAGCAAGTATTTTGAAGCGAGCCTTGAGAAAATATACGAATCCGAAAACACATTTAAGTTTTCATATTGATGATGTTAAAGGGTCCTTATACCCGTTTGCTCTTAATAATCTTCACGTTGCTATTTATGATCCCCATACGCTTGATCTATTACACACATGGATTGACTCAGATTTAATATACGATTCTTCTTTTACTGAAAGAAAACTAGAAAATATCCATAACTATTTTGATTTTCAAAAATTAAGGTTTGAACTATTTGCAGCTTATTCGAATGAAGTGTTGGGCAATAGTGCCAGAATTCAGGAGTTTAAATATAACCTTCGAGCTGATGAAGTTCTTGATGTAAAAGTCATCCTTAATCGTGTTCCAAATTCTCCTGAGGGAAGATGGCACTTGGGAACATTTAAAAATGGACAAGAGATTGTTGGTATCTATTATAATAATGAAATTATCACTAAAGGCTATATCGGTGAGGAACATCTTACTGAATACAATAACCGTGATAATTTAACCCTAGAAGGAGAGTGGCATACCTATAATTTGGGTGCATCTAAAAAACACAACTACCCACTTGTTGCCGATAGTACTGCACCAAAGAATAGTGATGAAAAATATTTCTCACAATTTCTTAGCTCAAACATGTTACCAATGAAATATATCACATCTGAGATCGATGTTAGCTATGGAATGTCCATCACCATTAAAACTAATGGCCATAATTTTAATATTGTTCGATATGGCAGAACTCCAGAGGAAGTAAAGGATTACTACACCCTTGAGGGAATACCTTGTAGGCAGTTAGATAAAATGGGAAATGAACTCTCATGCAAACTTCCTCTAAAGGCCAGGAACCATACACGCGAGGATGATACAAACTATCTCTTTGACTGGCTTATTTTTAATAAGTATGAAAACTCAAAGAAAAAAGATGGGCCAACTAAATCAGACGAAGAAAAGGTGGAGATGGTAAAGAAAGAATTGAAAAAGTTGATAAAATCGAAATAAATTTTAGAGGAAGTAATGATTTTATAAATACGAAGAGGGCCATGATTGGGCCCTCTTCGTATTTATTGTGCTCTCCCTGATATTTAAACTTTGAACACTTTGAGATAATAGCGAGCTTTTCCTGCTCCGATAGGCTTAAGCTCTCCGCGCGCCACCATCTCTTTTACTTTTCGCTGAATAGTTCGCGTACTTAGCCCACTTTTTTTAACTATTTCACTTATATAAATCGGTGTTTCAAAAGGATGGTTAAACAAATCTATCATAGTCGTATTAAGATTTTTATCACGATCGCAATCATTACCTAAAATCTTCTTATCAAGAAAATCACTGCTTCCATTATTAAATTGATCAACATAAGCTTGATCTTCAATAATTCTATTAAATCGATAGCCAACACCAGAAACATTCTCAATTGTTACAGGGTGGATTCGCAAATTAAGAAAATGTTTTCTAATCGAAACCACCAACTGATAAAGCCTAGGAAGGTGAATTTCTGGATTATAAATTTCATTCCATAACTCACCTGAAAGAACTTCATTCGTTATTACAGAGTTATTATTCTGATAAAGTAGAAAAAGCAACTTGCGCTCTTGGTTTGTTAGATTATCTCTAAAGATAACGGCCCCAAAACGTCTTATCTCATTTGTTTGAAAGTCCAAAGTAAAACGTTGATCAAATCTCTCCATTTTCAAAAATGAAAACGGAAAGAGTTTGAATATCACTTTATAAGAGTCTCCATACTTAACTTGCAGATCCAATAATTGTTTAAAAAGTTCCGTTGGCAGCTTTTTTCTATAGGTAAAAGCAAGGTGTTCATTTAATAAATATAAAATAATAAGTGAGTCATAGTTGAATCCAAGCCTCTTGCAATAACCATACATCTCTTGCAATATATTTTTAACTTCATCAAAATCACGATTAATAATTGATTGGACGAGGATGATATATTTAATCTTTAAGATGTTAAATCGTCGGGTATACTTTTCATTTTTTATAAATAAATCATCCAAGATCGAGTTATCTATCTTCTTACCTGCAACTAGATCATACATTAAAAGATCTTCAAGAATACCATCCTCTTCCGGCACAGATCGGCTTCCAAATTCTTTAAGCTCACTAATCAAAAAACGTTCTCTTTCAAAATCTGCAAGGACTGGCCACTCTCCGCTAAGAATAAAATATTTTAATTTAAATTGATAAAAATATATTGTTGCCCGACCTAGATCAACCGATTCTAATTCTAAAAATATTTTTTTTGATTTTTCTATTTGAAAGGTTTTTA
The DNA here is from genome assembly GCA_020720455.1 of Bdellovibrio sp. Taxonomy (GTDB): domain Bacteria; phylum Bdellovibrionota; class Bacteriovoracia; order Bacteriovoracales; family Bacteriovoracaceae; genus DYOQ01. The sequence continues at coordinate 16,165 of DYOQ01000050.1, read as the reverse complement.
GATAATACTCTAACTTCAACAACTGATAATCATTTTTCCACAAAGAATGCTTTCTTATCCTTAAAATCTCACTTATAGCGAAAAGATTTTTTTCAAAATAATCAAAATCACCAACTCTTAATTGAATATACGCTAAGTATCTTCTAAGGTTAACAAGATCATTACTCCATCGTCCGCCAATTACATCAAGTGATCGAATCGTTGAAAAAAGTAACTTCATCCCCTCATCATACTGAGCTATTTGAAATTTCTTAAAAGATATGAGCTTTGTATACTGAACTATTAAGTCTGGGTGACTAATTCCATCTATTAAATTTTTATACTTTTCAATTGTTCTCTCATACATAAAGTAGTTTTCTACATTTTCATACAAAACAGATAAATTATAATAGACCCTTCCGAGCCTCTCGCTAAAATCATCTTTAATGGCCAGCTGCTCGGCAATATGATAGTGGCCAATCGCTTCTTTCATTTTCTTAAGATTAAAAAGGGTTGTGCCATAAAGAATCTGAAACTCAATCACCACGCCTGACTCGAGTGATTGATCACTAAACTCATTAATCAAAACATCCATATTTCTTAAAATTTCCAGTGAATGTGAAAATGATTTTTCACTGTTTATTTTTCTAATAAGCAGCAGATTATAAAGTAGGTAGTGGCCACCAACGTCCAGTTTACTCATGAGCTCTTCAAAATAACAGTAATCACCCTCTAGATAGGCGATTACTCCATTTGCATAATCATAGATAGCGATTTCCTCTTCGCTATATTTATCTAAACACTCACCCACACACTGCTTGAGCTTGCCCAAGAATGCCTCTCGTAATATTTTATTCGTAAAGGCATAACTGAATCTATGAATTGAATGACTATTCTCTCTCATAATTAATTTTTATAACATCAGACCTCAGTTCGACACTCTTTTTTTCTTTGTTATATGATGACTTATAAATTGTTATTGCTTCCCCTGAATCTTTAAATTCATTGGCAAACATTATTGTAATTGTTTTGTCTCTTTCTTTATTGATAAAACTATAGGCATCCCCACCAACATAGGTGGATCGATAATTGACTCCATCTACTACCAAATCTAGTTCATCCGTTTTTTTATTATAGATAAATTCCCATTTTACACTATTCCCATTAGCATTTGCCATCACCCAGACTACGCTATTCTTTCCATCATACTTAATATTATCTAAAGTAAGTGGTGACAGTTTATCTTTTGGAATAATATCATAGCTTGAATAGTTCTTATATCGGTCACTCAAGAACATCTCCTGCGAGACAGGTGAGAGAAGTACTCCCATCGGTTCTGTAATTAATTTTTCTTTTAATTTTTGAGAAAAATTTCTTATAAAACTAGCAAATTTTTCTTGAGGGTTTAGCGGAACCAAAATTTTATCTAACTCAATTGTATCATGCTGAATCATTCGTGTATGAAGATATTTTATCATTCCTCTAAGTGGATATGTTGAATTACCAAACCCAGCACCTAAAATTTTTGTTTGAGACAAACTATTACCAAGATTCTCATTTCCCTCATCAATAATTGTTTCAGATGGGTTGATCTTCATCTCATTGGAAGATTCTAACGTCACGCCCACATCTCCACTCCCTTGTCCTCCTCCGACATCTCCACTCCCTTGTCCTCCTCCGACATCTCCACTCCCTTGTCCTCCTCCGACATCTCCACTCCCTTGTCCTCCTCCCGTAACCGTTCTTGTATATGTAGGAGCCTCTTTCAATCTAAGCCATTTTTCTATTTTAGAAATATGTACGATTAACTCCATTGATGGATGTATAAGATTATTATTACTCCAATTTACACAAGCACTAACTTCTGGGGTATTTGTTTGTTTGTTTACTGAATAGTAGTTGTCGAGTGAGGCTACTTCTAGTAATGTGTTTTTAAATTTACACCCACTTATGTTTAAACTAGAAATATCATCACTAGCACTATATGTTATCTTGTTTCGCTCGTGTGTACCTTTTTGAGTTAATCGATAGATTGATTCACAAAAGGAAGCCCTTATGGCATCAACAGGAATTACAAGTGCTTTCCCTAGAGGATTATACTGTGTAATCATTCCTATTAACATATTGGTGTCTTTCCAGTAAATGGAGCATCCCGAATATCCTGGATGGGCCGGTGATTCAAGTCGATAAACAAAACGTACCAGCGGTGGGCCTCCAGAATCTGTCATTACAACTCTTTGTTCATTTGGAATACTGTATGTTTTATTAATATCAATTAATCTTCCATTCATATAACAATTCATATCAGTCTTAATAACCCTTTCACTAGTTCCTGGAACACGGTCATCCTTAGTCATAGTTTCACTAAGTTCAGAAGATGTTTCGTATGTTCCAAGTTTTTTATCAATAAATGCATTCCAAAGATTTGCTGGTTTAAGCTTATTCAGCCACTCGTTCTCACTATTATTCATATTAATGCCAGAAACAGGAATAGCAATAATCGAAAGATCCTCACCTGGGTTATCAAAGAGAATCTCACCGTTTAAAGGTGCCCCTTTCTCACCTGCTAATTCACTCGTTAAATTTATTTCCACACTTTTTTTATCAGCAACTGGAGCAATATGAGAATTTGTTGCAACCAATATGTACTCTTTACCACTCTCTCCAATTTTTCCTCTATAAAGGACTGTCCCATTTCCCCATATTTGATCACCAATTCCCTCAACTCGACTTTTGGTTACAATTTGAAGTTTGCTTGAAAGATCTTCACTCTTAATGATCTGTTTTAATGATTGATATTCATTAACCATATTATTTGTTACCTTTGAATACAACAAATGGTAGTCTGGTTGTATTATTAAATTATAATTATCATGTATAATAAGTGTTGTACCTGTTCCATTGATATTTGCATCACTTCTTGGTTCATGAGTTAGCTCTGGTAGGGATGAAAAGAAGAAAGCATGAGAACTCATGAAACTGAGAAAAATCAGTAAGAAAACTGCAATAAATGGCCATCTAATTTTGAAAAAATTCATAACGTTATTTCGTCCTATTAAGTAGAATTGTTTAGAAAATTGTCATGTAAATTATTCACAAACAATAAGATTAGTTGATGGTTTCGATTTGGTATATTAAGTTGATGGTGTCTCTTTGGAGTAAAATGATAAACTTAAGGTCAAAAACAACTCTTCCATTTTTTTTGCAGATATCTATCATGCTGTTTATTTCTTGTAACCAACAAGAGCTAAGCAGTGATCTTAGCAATGATTGTAATAACAATCCAATATCAGTGTTAGGAAAAACAGTTTACGGAAACGATGACACTACAAAACTTTCACAAATACAAAGTATCCACTTTCCAGTCTTTGGCCTTATTACTAAAACAGATACTACCTCGATGAGCAATGATTCAATCATCATAAAATCAAAAACAATCAAAGACCGATATCACATGTGTGGTGATGATTCCGTAGAAACAATGCCTTCACTCTTTTCTTGTTCAGGATTTTTAATTGCAGATAATCTTCTAGTCACCGCTTCTCACTGTGTGACTGGAATGAATATGCAATGCAAAGATCTTTTTTGGTATAACTACTTTTACGATCAAACTTTAACAACCATCAAAAAAACAGAACTGATCCGTTGTCAAAAAATTCTTTACTCCGATCCTGAAAATGACTTAGTGATAATGAAGGTTCAAAATAACAATCACCAAAATGTTGTTGAGATCGGCCAATGTGCAATAGAACAATACAACGTTAAAACAAAGATACACGCAATTGGTTATCCAGCAGGAGGGCCTGCTACAAAATCAAATGGAAGCATCATAGAAGTAACTGATCAACCGATAAATTTTTTTAGGACTGATATAGACTCTTTTACTGGAAACTCTGGCTCTCCAGTATTTGACAGTGAAACTGGACGGCTTGTTGGCATGTTAGTAGGCGGAGAGTCTGATCTAATTTACGATACCAAAAGAGGTTGCTACGTTCAAAAAAAATGCATTGATGTAAACAGTTGCTCAGGTGAACTAGTATTAAAACAGACATATATATTTGCGGCCTTAAATGAATTGGGCCTTCTATTGTAGTATAGCTACAGTGGTCTCATCCAATCCGCTACACTAATAATCTGTGAAAAAAATTGGGATTGAACAACCTCTTCCTCGAGGTGTCCGGCATAAATCAAAACTGGGCGAACAGATATATTCTTTGGACGGGCCAATACTTTAATTTTTTGCTGAACCTCTTTTATTACCTCTGGCCCAATAACTTTTCTCATTTTTATTTCACACACATACACTGTACCAAAGCGTGACGTTATCATTAAATCAATTTGACACGCTCCCTTCGTCCGCGCAGTTTTCTTTTGGAAGTAAGGAGAAAAAGAAGTTATCTCTTCGCTCGAAAGAGATAACGATTCAATTATAAGTGGAAGATTTGCAAGCACCAGATTCTCAAACTGCAATCCTTGAATGATACTCCAGTTCGATTGATTCTCTATAGAAACCTTAGAGAAAATATTTTTTTTAATTTTATCGAGATTGGGCCTAATATATTTCAAATAGAAGCGGATATAATTATCTGATATACGATAAAGGCTACTTTTTGATTGCTTTCCAACAGGAGAGTAGATCGCATCACATGCGATAAATCCCGACAACTCTAGGTCATCTAAATAATTGGACATATTTCCACCCTTTGGCAAACGTAATTTTTTACATATTTCAGAATAAGTTAATTTTTTTTCAGTAAGTTGCTCAAGAATGGTTCTGTAAATAATTGCTCTTCGCTCGAAAGTTTCATTGAAAATTTTATCAAACTCTTCAACAAAAAAACCACCAGTTGTAAAACAGAGTTTGGCGATATTAAGACCTGCTGGCAAAGATGGATTTAACTCTTCGAGGTACCTTGGAACTCCTCCAGATACAATTAAAAATTTTATTTTTTCAAAATCTGAAACAGTTGTCTCATATTTCCCCCAAAATCCACCGACGCTACTTAGTGGTAACTCCTGAAGATGAAGGTGCATAGATATTCTTCCAACAAAATCTGTTTTTCTTAAAATATTTTCCTCAATCCACGAAGAGACCGAGCCACAAACAACTAGCATTAAATTTGGTCTATTTTTAAATAGATCATCCCACGCAATTTTTAACTTTCCAGCAAAATCTGGACTATCTTTTGCCATCCAAGAAATCTCGTCTAAAAGTATTACTGTTTTCTTTTTTTTAATCATCTTATCTAGTGTGTTAAACACTTCTGTCCAATTATTAAACTTAAGAAGCGGTGATTTCGTTGTTTGTCCAAGTTGTTCAGAAAATGCTTCTAGTTGTGATGTTGGCGTGACATTTTTTCCAGGGGCAAGACCTTGAACTTTAATAAACTGATAATCTTGTTTTGCAAAATATTCAATTAAACTGCTTTTCCCTATCCTTCGACGCCCCGTAAGAACAACGAAGCTGGCCCTGTCTTGATTAAAAAGATCGCGCAATCGTTTAAGTTCTGGGCCTCTACCTAGTAATTTCATAAATATCCCCAAATGTTATTTTCGACGTTTTGGGATAATTATACAGTAATAACAAAATATCCCCAAATGTTATTTTCGACGTTTTGGGATAATTAAACTTGACCAGTAAAAGCGAAGGATCTTTACAGTTGTACAAAGTTTTTGCACTCTTTAGTAATAGTTTTTCATGATTATATCTACTTACACACCTATTAAACAGGAACAATAATTGCATCGAAAGAAGTAATAAAAATGGCCGGAGTTAATAATGATTTTTAAAAAATATCTACTATTAACAGTAATTACTGCTTTAATTACTTCAGGGTGTGGCCCTGGCAACAAAACGTCAAGTGAATCAACCACAACTTCAACAACGCCAACAACAGTGCCTCAAACTAGTGATGTTTGCACTGAGCTTAAAAACAAAATAAGTAGCAACAGTTTTGCCGGCTGGTCACTATATCATTCAACATATAGCTATAGAATTTTCGAAGGCATCAGGTATGGATCTCGTTTTTTTTCTACATCGGGAAGTATCAGCAAAGAAATTTCAAGCATCTCTTCCAAAACAATCACCCTAGATGATGATTATAGCTTTAGCTGTTCAGGAAGTGCTTGTCCTCCGAATGATGAAGCATTTGATAACATTTATTTTAATCTTGGAACCACGGAATCTTCCATTCTAAGCAATCTAACATATGCGGTTAATACTATGGATACAACCACAAATGGTGGTAGCTGCGAGCGCGTAGGAACATCTCTTTATAAAGTAAGAGAGTACAACAGTAGCGGTGGATTAAGCAGAGTGCTCGTTATTGATTTTTCATATCCAAGCTTTGCAAATCCTACACTGTATGTTGATTATTATGGCTTTGGGTATCAAATAACTTGGTAGATTTTTCCATCTTATTCTTAATATGTTGATAACATGTCATCACTATTGGGCCGTCATAACCGCTGTCTATATGGTTATAGCAAACGTTAACCACCTCTTCGTAAGAGATACAACAATTATCATTAGAGAGCAACAGTTGAACATACCGAACGACCCGATCTATAAGTTTGTAGTTACTCGGACGAACCCAAGTCATAATATTTCCAGTGTATCTATCGAGTAGGCCCATCACAAGCGTTGAGTGAATATTTAATACCATCTTAAGCAGTATCTGTTCGAACAATGGCGATAGCTTGTGAACGAGCACACACTTACTACCAGCAAACGTTAACACAATCTCTTCACTTGAAACTCTTTGAATTGCAAATCTGCTCTCTTGCTTTCCAATTAACATTCTCCGTTTATCGTTGCCCTCTTGAGAAAAATCAAATCCAGAGATTCTTTTATTGCAAGCAACGCCCTCAAACCCATCCCACTCAAGCGTTCGTGGATTTCTTGCTAACAGTGGATGCCACTGAGTCTCAATATCTTTTGCATCTGGAATAAGTAAATAATTAAACGAATGGCCACTACTTGGTACATGCAAATTATCAAATGGTGTTAATGAAAATGTTGGTGACCTTTCCGTCGTATCAGTCAGGACTGCTAGGCCAAACTCTTGATCGCACTCATACGTAACAAACTCCTTTTGCTTAAAGCTTCTTGCTTCAAGTTCAATCAGCTGGTCCAATCCCAAAAGCGTAATCTCTTTATAATGGAGAAGTAGAATTTTTAGATTGTTTATTTGGATATCAAAACTATCAAAATATGACCAAAGCGAGATACCCACAGATAACATCAAAACAGTTGAAGCCTGCATCCTCGTGCTTCCAGCAATTGCCATCGGGCCGACTGGAATAGATATTGCATGAACGAACTCGTTCTTAATAATCACTTTTGATCTTTCAATTTTCATCAACTGCTCATCAGGATTACAGTAAATGAAAAATGGGTGACGATTAGAACTATTCGCTGCTGCATTTACCGCACCAATAACGAATGGTGTCTCTCCACCTTCACTACACCCAATTAATAAATCATTATCTCCAAATCTTAACTCAAGCAACTGCCTTTCACCGTACTCAGGATAATCTTCAAATCTTTCAATCGAATTAATTAATGCAACATCTCCACCGGCCATAAAAGATATAACTTTATCACTGTACTCGGCAAACTCTCTTCTCCAAATTGTCTCAAGCGCTAAAGAGAGTCGCCCTGTTGCACCACAACCGCAAAGAAAAACCTTGCCACCACTTTCAAATGTCTCTTTGACAGAGGCGGAGACTATTCTTAACTTGTCACTCTGAGCAACCAGCTGTTCTAATGCTAAGGAATCGACTTTCTTTAAAAGCTCAATTGCCTCTTGGACATTAGCTTTCACTAGCTGGGACAGTTCTTTCGTTAATGGATGAGAAGACTCTGTTAACAAATGACCTAACTGAAACTGTTTAGATACATTTAAAAAGTTTTTAGCATTTATATTCATTTGAAGAAAACCTCCACTTTACCACCAATAAACCACTCTCTTTGAAAGTTCTGTTCTTTGGGGAAATTAAAACCTGTAATCAAGTTACCAAACAACCAATCTTTATGAATAAGTTGCCTATAGCTCACGCTAGTATCATAGTTATAATAGTAATATGTCGGACTCAGTGAAGCACTAGCTCCTACTCCGTAGGATAAAGACTTCCTGCTCGATATTTTCTGATCTAATGCCAAGGCGTTCCTTACTTCAAACGTGTCGTCCTCATCAGACCATGCGAGTGAGTTTGCTTGATTAATAGCAAAGACATTGCTTAGTTTTTTATCAAATGAGATCTGGGAAACCTCTCGAAACCCTTCTTGACGATACAGAATAAAACCTTGTGATATTAAAACATCTAGATATTTCCCCGTAATTTTTTTTTGAAAATAAAGTTTCGAATATGGGTTCACAGGTAAAATAATTTTAAAACCAATATCAAAGTTAGTTTCGAAAAATTTTGATTTCAGCAATGAATAACTAAGACCTGCGATATAACTTGTATACTCTTTGCGGCCACCATTTTTAGTATACTCCCTTCTCATATTTTCGGCTTCACTATTCATCGATCGATCAATATCCTCTCGTTCTCTCTCAAAAACAAACTTGATCCTTTTACTGGTTTTTGGCAAATGAACTTTAATCAAAATGTCATAGTTATATTCAGGTGTCTTACTCTCGGCCTTATATGCACCTGCATAAGCTAAAATGTGACTCTTATTTTCTTGTTTTTTATAGTCTGTATTAGAGAAATAACTATCTACACTATAATTAAGGCCCGTCCACTGGCCAGAAATATAACGTTGAGTTTTATCAACAAGATTACTCTCTTCACCCATTACGAGATAACAAGGTATCAAAATCAATGTAATCACAAGTAGTAACTTAAAAATTTACCCCCAAAGAAAAAATTACATCTCTATAAAAATAATCAACGCTTCTATCTTGAAAAACTACTTTTGCCAAAAATTGTTTCTGCCTAATCACCACACCACACTCGTAATAAAACATATCTTCACTTGACAAGCTTTGCTCTGTCTTTCCAAAAAAAGGATCGTGCTGTAAAGACGTTTTTGCAAAACCAACTGCAAGATGAAGATACAGATGAACCCAGGGTTGAGTAGGAAGCAAAACACCACCCTTAAAACCAAGGGCGCCTGCACTCAGGTTATCATCTGGACGGTACTGTTCATTCATTACAATGAATGAAGCAAAGGCATAATAATTATAATCTAGTTTTTTAATTTTCTTATTAGAAATAAACCCTAATTCATATCCTGTATATTTATCATTAACTATATCTGGTGAGTAATAAAAAATATTATCTAACGCTTTTTGTTCTTTTAGTTTGGCATAAGCACCAAACGATACAAGAAGTAACAATGCACAAGCTATCAAGACAGGACAGATTTTCATAATCTGTATATTGTATTAATATTTATCACTAGTGAGCAAATCCTATTTTGCAGAAAAAAACCTTAGCCATTTCGGTGTCATCGAGCGCAAAACAACCGGAAGGGCAACCTTAACAAGATTTATTTCTGAATCAAGAGTTCTTGCTACACCTTCAATCGTAACCATTGTCTTAATTAGTAAAACTGTTGAGTGAGGCAAATAGAGTCCATGCTTATATGCTATTTTAAACAATCCATTAACAAACTCTTCCAGCCCACTCTCATCTCCACTCTTACCTGTAATACCATTTGTAATTTCTGCCTTACTAGTTTTTACAATACTAATAATGTCTCGTTTAAACCCTTCATAATCCCAGTTTTTTGGTTTGTGGCCAAAATTTAAAAATGAGCTTATTACCCCATCAACATCTCTAGAGATAAATGCTTTAATCGCACCCGCAATATATTTTCGCTCATTGCTTTCAAACTCACCCACAAGACCTAGATCTATTAGGCCAAGTCTTCCATCTTTAAGAACAATTACATTTCCCATATGGGGATCGCCATGAAAAAAACCTTCATCAAAGATCTGTGTTAGCAACTCTCTTAAATATTTTTCAGCAACTACCGAACTATCACTCTTTCCCACATACTCATCTAGTGGCACTCCCTTTATCTCTTCCATCACTAACAAGTCACTCGTTGAATATTGCATGTAAAGCTTTGGAATATAAATTGAGGTATTTTTCTTAAACCGAACACGAAACTCTTCCATGTTTTTTGCTTCATTTGTTAGGTCACACTCTAAAATAAAAGATCTCTCTAAGCTCTCAATAGATTTTTCTGCGATACTAAATTCCACATCTCTCTTCTTATATATTTTTCTTAAGACAGATAGCAGTCCTTTTAATGCAACAAAATCTCTTCTCACACTTTTTAAAACACCAGGTCTAACCATTTTCACGATTACTTCTTCATTTCCAAGCTTAGCTCGGTGAACTTGTCCAATTGAGCCCACTCCAATTGGAGCGCGCTCAATCGATTCCAATAGAGAATCGCTCTGCTCAATAGTTGATAGTATCTTACGAATATTTGCTAACGGCATCGGAGCATTATCTCTATATAGTGCCTTAAGCCTGCCAGCAACTTCAGCAGATACAAGATCATCTCTTGTTGCTAAAATCTGACCTATCTTAGTTAAAACTGGACCAGAGCTTGAAAAAAACCTAACAAGAAAGTCACCAATAGCCTTTTTTTGCAAATTAGCAGTTCCCTCTTGTAACGCTATTTTTAAAACAGAAGCAGGTAGTGGAGCAATTCCCTTTAGTAAAAAATTGAGATAAATCCTCGGAACGCTAGTGGATATATCTCCAATAATTTTTGCCTTACGTTCAATCTCTTTTTTCCATTTCATGATAAAATGATGTTACCACTTTATCGGAGAATACTAAAGATGACAGCAATTGCAGGGTTGGGAAAACAAGTTCTATTAATTATTCTAGATGGTTTCGGCATTAATCCAAAATCTCCCAAGAACGCAATAAGTGCTGCGAAAACTCCAAACATTACTAAACTATTTGAAAACTATCCATACATTACAATAGAAGGTAGTGGTGAGGCCGTCGGCCTACCAAAAGGTGTTTATGGTAACTCCGAAGTGGGCCATTTAAATATTGGTGCAGGAAGACCAGTTAGACAAGATCTACTTAGGATCAATGAGGCGATCGCAAACGACACACTTAAAGATATGCCAAAACTTCTTGAGTTGGTACAAGAAGCAAAAAGTGGATCAAAGAGAATTCATTTGATGGGACTACTCTCTGATGGTGGAGTTCACGCTCACATTGAACACATCAAAGCTATAATCTCTGCGATCAAAAAACATGATAGTACATTAGATATTTTCTTTCACGCTTTTATGGATGGACGAGATACCCCAATAGATAGCGGAATAAAATATGTAGAGGATTTAACAAAGTTTGGAGGATTCACTTTTGCTTCTATGCAAGGCCGTTCAATCGGTATGGATAGAGACAAAAGATATGAAAAAATCGAAATTGGATATAACACTTTAATCGGTAAAGGCAACATCAAAAAAATATCACCAAGGGAGTATGTTCAAGAAGAGTATTCAAAAAAGATTTTTGATGAATTTATCACACCATGCCTCTTTGATAAGAAATATGCAGTTGAAAAAAACGATGCTCTATTTTTTCTAAACTTTAGGCCAGATCGTGCGATTGAGATAACTCAAGCTTTCACGCTACCAGAATTTAAAGAATTTAAAAGAGATGTTATCCCAAAATATTATTTGTGTATGTCACCATACATTCAAGATGAGCTCGATCTACCAATCCTGTTTGACAAAGAAGAGCTTGAAGGCAGTGTTTCAGAATACCTATCAAAAAAAGGACTCAAGCAGTTTAAAACTGCTGAGACAGAAAAATTTGCCCACATAACATTCTTTTTTAATGGTGGAAAAAAGGCTCCGTTTAAAAATGAAGATAGATTACTAGTGCCATCCCCACGCGAGGTTAAGACTTACGATCAAAAACCCCAGATGAGTGCATACGAAGTAACAGATGGTTTACTAAAGAAACTTGATGATAAAAGTTATTCGTTTTACTTAGTAAATTTTGCAAATGCCGACATGGTTGGACATACTGGTAACTTTCAAGCAGCAGTTAAGGCCGTTGAGGCCGTTGATGAGTGTGTCGGTAGAATAATGGAAAAATGTCTTGCAAACAATATCCCATTTATCCTAACTGCCGATCATGGAAATGCTGATCAGATGGAGTATGAAAATGGTTCCCCTCATACCGCTCATACAACTGCCTCTGTTCCATTTGTCATCTGTCACAACTCATTAAAAAATGTTAAACTTAAACAGTTGGTTAGCGATGCTGCATTAAAAGATATCTCACCAACATTACTAACGATACTTGGGCTTGAGCTACCAGAAATTTTTGTTGGCCGCCCTATTTTTTAAAAGAGTGTGAGCTTATGGATCATCCAGCGATTTTCATCTCAGTATCAGTACTAATTACAACTATAGCATTCATAGCAATAGCGCTACTTGGGCAAATTGCGTGAAGCTAATTAACATCTTTGCCATACTGATACTAACGTTATCTCTTAAGGCCTACTCAAAAGTTGATCCGCCAAACTACGATTTTTCACTTGATAAACTTAAAACTTTTATGCCTGGAGAAAAGCTAGAAGAGATTAAAAAAACATATCCAAATGGAGAGCTCTATTCTAAAAATGGCCTCACCGAAACACATAAATATTATGTCGAACATCTCCGTTATAAATTTCCAGTTTTTGTTCAGTATGAATCTGGAATCGTAACAGATTTTTTTGCCAGACTACCATCATATTTTTTACACGACGTATTTCATCAATCGATTATCAACAGATATGGTAAACAAAGTCAGTATAAAAAATATGAAGAGAGTGCGGTATATACTTGGAATGATATTAGTGGCAACAAACATATCTACTTTGGCAGCTGCACGATTACCTGCTTTCCTATTTACTACACAGTGATAAGCTTAAAGAACTCAAATAAATCGATCATGGAGACTCAACTAGCGCTAGAGAAGAAACCTATTTAAACTATCTTTAATTTTATATCTTTAATTTTATAACTCAATTATTCGCCAACTGTTATTTGCAAGCGAAAAGTGTATCTATGTTCACATATGATGATATTATACATTAGGTGTATAATATCATCATTCTTGATTTATCTGGCCCTAGCGATCAATTTATCTCGTTTAATTTGAATAATCATAAGTGTAATTCCAGATAGAATCATTAGCAGACATAAAATTTGTCCCATTGATGTTGTCCCGCCAAAAAAATATCCTAGCTGCACATCGGGTTCTCTGAAAAACTCGATTACATATCGGAATGTCCCATATCCAATTAAAAAGCAAGAACCGATCACCCCGACATGCTTAACTCTTTTTCTAATAAACCAAAGTAGTAAAAAAAGAACAATGCCCTCTAATAACCCTTCATAGAGCTGAGATGGATGTCTAGGATATGGCCCACCGTTTGGAAATATAACTCCCCACTCTCCAGAAGTTTCTCTTCCAAAAAGTTCTCCGTTTATAAAATTTCCTATTCTACCAAAAAAAAGACCAGGTGTTCCGGCAATAACGCTTGAATCAAGTGCCAGTAAAGTATCATGGCCATTTCTTTTGCAATAGACATACGCACTAAGAATTAAACCTATAATCGCGCCATGAAAACTAAGGCCACCTTCCCAAAGATAAAATAGCTCACCTAGATGGTTTGAATAATAATCCCAATTATAAATAAATACGTATGCCAATCTGGCCCCAAGAAACATTCCTATCAATAAATAAGTAACGTAGTTATCAATCTTATCTACTGCAATTTTAAAAAGTCCCTCTTTAGCTAATCTCTTTAAAAGAAATCCTGCTAATAAAAAGCCAACTACGTACATTATTCCGTACCAACGAATCTCAATATTACCTTCGGTATAATATTTCGGGAATGATATGGCGACTGGATTTAAGTTCCAAATATATTTCATAAACTCTCTCTATGCAGCATCATTCGATATCTTTTCTTTTAAAAGCATCTTTATATAAGATTGATATGGAACATCTCTTTTATTTGCCTCTATCTTAATCTCTTCCAGTAGATCTTCCGGAAGTCGCAATGAGATCATTTTAGTTGACGGCTTCAAGTTAGGGAACCTGATTCGTTTCCCCTTAGAAACATCGAAGTAATCCGTTACGTCATGCTTATTCCAAAACGCATACTCTTCATCTTTAGTTTTAAACTTTGGTATTTTCTTCAACTTCTTGCTCATACACTTTCCTTTCTTTTCTTTTGCACTCATATCTCTTGCCGAAATCACTCTTATCAACCGTTTTTTCCTTATCGTAAAAACTACGACCAGTAATCTACCTTGCTCACTACAACCCATTGCTAAATAACGTTTTTCAATAATTGTGCTTAAGTTCTAAGTATAACAAGCCTATATGAATCACACTTGAATCACACTTTACTTTCAGCACGGCCATCCTTAAAGCTCTCTGCTGGATACATTATACCTGTTGCCACAGAGGTAATCTTGTTTACGATTTGACCAATTATCGAACTACTTTGCCCATAATCTAAATATGAATTATACGTCATTAAAAAACTTATAAGTTCATCCCTCTTTAACAAAATGGACTTGCCATTAACACACTTTCCAAGTCTTACAATCTGGAATCCTGACCTGATCTCTTTTATCTCGCCCTGAGCTGCAAGACGCATTTTCAAAGAATCAATAAAGACCACTTCGCCCTTGGACTCTTTTGCTCTCATGACAACAAGACTATTCTCAACCACTACTCCCCAAAAACCGATCACTCCGTACTTTGCAAGAGCAAGAGAGAGAAATCTAGCGAAAATAATTCTACTCTCCTTCATAAATTTATCGCTACCACAATCTTCGCTAACTCCTAATTGCCAAACAGTTGAACCAAAAGAATAAACCATCATCCCAATTCCTTTATGCCTGTACACTCGATAACCAGAAGATGGAATAACACTCTCCTCACCAAAAGCATCACTCTCACTAATTATGTTAATCTGATTAAGCGCCATACCGCTTGCGCTAGTAATATCTAATACTCTGATACTATCAAGAGGTAACTTCACAATTTTTGCAATGGCCTTATCATCCAACTTACTTAGTCCAACACTCGCAAGAACCTTACTCAGTCGGCCCTCTAGCGCTTCATCACAAATCTTCACATAAACAGGATAACCCGCATCGCCTTGACCAAATTGATAATAGCTACGAAACATAACCACCTCTAGTCAACCTATCGGATGATTGGCCATTCATAATTAATTTCAATAAGCATAAACGAACCTCGTACCTGACCAGTTTGGTGTATTTCTCGCAAAAAATTTCTCTGCAAAACACTACTTAAAATCTAGATGTTAAATCAATACAATAACATTCAACTACTTGTAGAGATTATTTCTGAGCGCAATAACCGACTTGAAAAGCAGACTTTTCTTTATAATCTTCAGCCTCATCATCATAATACCTCCATCATTGAGAGGTAGAAAAGATCACCGTGTTTTCACTGAATCGATACTCCGTCACCGAAGTCCCACTAACCCAAAGAACGGAAACAACACCTGTTGCAGTTTCCTCAACATTAATTCCTATAAGTTGATCTTAAGAAAGATTCTAAATCCGCAAGTGTAATTGGGCCTGCGCTGTCAAAATTTTTTGTCAAAGTAAATGTAAAAGTTGGCCCTGCAAATGATGAACTAGAAATAATAAAACAAATGAATAATGAATAACGATAAAAATGGAACAATTAATTTCATGCTGATTCTCCTTATATTCAGATTTTAACAACCTCAGAGCAATAAATGTGACGACAATGGGAAGCATCTCTGCAATATTTAGGATAATGTGATTTCGAAGAGTACTACCATTTGCTCTATCAATCGCCGCAAAAGTTTACTCTCTGCACGGTGCGATCGGACACCATTAACTCTCTGCACGGTGCAATTTGAGCCTAAACTTGTAATCAGCGACAATCACATTTTAATATCTTAGTTAAAATATTTTGGCCTGTTTCTTGCCCGGGAACTATCATTATTAAAAAGGAGTGATAATGATACGAGGAATTTTTCTGTTATCTATGTTGATGTTCGTTTTAAGTTATTGTGTCAACGCCGACACTAGCTCAACTAAAAAATCAGTACCGAGTTCTGTTTCTAGTCAAGTTCTACAACTTTTAGGAATGGGTTCAGTCCAAAAGGAACCAGTCG
>DYOQ01000049.1 GCA_020720455.1 Bdellovibrio sp. | reverse complement strand
ATTGAATAATCTAATAATTAGATAGAAACTATAAAACATATATAATAGACAGATGTTACAATGGAGAATATAAAATCAATACAAAAAGAGGTTTTATGAAAACAACAACTATTTTATTATCGATTATTTTTTGCTTGAAACTGTTTGCAGTAGAATCGATCCTGACCAACAGTGAAGAAGAGATACTCCTACAAGATTTAGATAATATATGCGCGGATACTTGGTGTGAGGGTGATTTTGATTTTTCATTCAATGATCTAGGGTGTTTCGAAGACGGTAGCTGTAAACTATCTTTGACTTTTATTTATTATGATTGGCAAGAAAGTGGTGAGCTTTATTCTGAACTCCCAAATAAGAAATTTCTAGTTCCTGTCGTGTGTGAGATGGGAGGTTTTAGAGGAAAAGAAGATATTATCGAAGGGAATTCGAAGAGTAGTGATTTCTTGTTTGATCAAGTAACAGAGTGTATAGATAAAAATTCTGACTCTGTGTATGAAGAGATCAGCGAGAAGTTATAGAAGTTATAAAATCAATTGGAAGTGGAAAAAATGTTGTCGATTTTCCATCACCACTTGAGATCTCTTTCATCGTGTCCAGATATCTTAATATTATCGCATTTTTTTGTGTATCAAGAATTTTAGCGGCTTCCGCAAGTTTTGTTGAAGCATCTAACTCTCCTTGTGCAGATATGACTTTTGCTCTTTTGTCCCGTTCAGCTTCGGCCTGTTTTGCCATTGCTCTTTGCATCTCTATTGGTAAATCTATCGCTTTAACTTCAACGGTTGAAACCTTTATTCCCCAAGGTTCTGTCTGTTCATCTAAAATAGTTTGAAGACGTTGATTAATGCTATCTCGGTGTGAAAGAATATCATCAAGTTCAAATTGGCCAATTACAGATCTAAGCGTTGTCTGGGCAATTTGTCCAGTTGCATGGAGATAGTTTTCAACCTTGACGATGGCCTTAATTGGATCTTCAACTCTAAAGTAGACGACACCGTTTACTTTTAACGTGACGTTATCTTTGCTGATAATGTCTTGTGATGGAACATCCATCGTTACGGTTCTTAAATCAACTTTGATCATCTTTTCTATTCCAGGGATAAGAATAATAAGGCCGGGCCCTCGAATGTCTGTTAAGCGGCCAAGGCGTAAGA
Organism: Bdellovibrio sp.; assembly: GCA_020720455.1. GTDB lineage: Bacteria > Bdellovibrionota > Bacteriovoracia > Bacteriovoracales > Bacteriovoracaceae > DYOQ01. The sequence continues at coordinate 21,352 of DYOQ01000049.1, read as the reverse complement.
CGACACCTCTTTCAAACTCGTTTAACACTTTTACGCTTGATAAAAGTAAAAGTCCTCCGATTACGATAAATGGTAATAATGTAATAAACATATAATCGCTCCTCTTGTTATTAGCACTCTAATATAATTTTTTTAGAATCATGCTTAATTATTTCAACGTTATCATTTTCCTGATACTTGTTATAACTTGTAGCGTTCCAACTCTCACCAGAAACTTTTACTTGATAGGTGTAGAGTGTTTTACCGTTAGAAATTATTGTTGGGTTTATTTTTGTTATCACCGCTCGTTGGCCAACTAATGAAAATAGATGATCATTAATTTTCTTTCGTTTTTTTGAACCATAAATCATAAAAAAACCGATGAACCCAACAAAGAGCACAATTGCTGAAACTGATGAAATGATAAGTGCTGGATTAGCATGGATGAACGGTTCGCTAGTTTTAAATAAAAATAGTGATCCAAAAACTAAAGAGATGATTCCGGCAAGCGAGATTATTCCATAGCTAGTGATAAACATCTCTAAAATAAAAAGTATAAACGACAGAATGATTAAACCTAAGGCCCCAATATTAACGGGGATTACTTGAAACCCAATTGCAGCTAGTAATAAGGCAATAACGCCGAGTGTGCCTGCTATTAGGAGGCCACCAGCAGCTTGAAACTCAAGATAGATTAAGGCAGCTCCTGCTAAAAATAAGATATATGAAGTAGATGGATTAGCAAAAATATCGAGGAGTTGTTGCCCAATGCTCATGCGGAGTACTGTGATGTTTACATTTTCATCACATGTTATTAATACATCTTCTCCAATAATCTTAATTGTCTTTCCACTTATATATTTCAAGATTTCATCTGAGGTGTTTACTATACCATTAATGAGATTTTTTTCCTTTGCTTCAATTGCACCAAATGAGGAGGCATCGGATACCATTTTTGCAAATAACTCGTGATTTCTGCCCCTCTCTTTTGCAAGAGATGTGACTAGTGCTACCAAATCGTTTATAATCTTTTTTCTTTCATCACTATCTTTATCAAGTCCTCCTGTTATCGTAATCGGAGTTGCTGCTCCAATGTTGGTTCCAGGTGACATAAAAAGAAAGTGGGCCCCACTTGCGATTATCGCACCTGCACTTGTGGCCGATCCGCTTTGTGGCGTGACCCAGATAGCGTATGGAATTTTGCTCTCACCAATTAGAGCAAGAATATCTTTTGTTGTAGAGACAAGCCCACCTGGTGTATTTATTTTAACTAAAATGAGATTATACCCTTCGTCTATCGCTTTGGCGCTACCGTACTGAAGATAGTTAAAGGTGGCCGGATTGATCGTAGAGTTAATTGTTAGAGATAAAACTTTGGAAACATTTATCTCTTTGGCACTTGCTGTTAGGCCAGTAATAATAAAAATTGTTAAAAATAGTGAAAAGATTGTTCTAAAAATAAAATTCATATCGTAAGATCCTCATTTGTTCTTAGGTTATTTTGGTATGCAGGAGTCTGTTTTGCAACAACATTTATATAAATTAGTATTGGCCGATATAATTAATCCAGTTAACGATCAACTAGCTAGCTATTATAAAGATGGAGCGATGTTGCTGAAGCGGTCAAAAAGTAAGAGTAGTTCTGGGTTTTATGTTGATAGAGTTGGGAAACGTTTAGATCTTATAAAATTAGTGAAAGATAGTGAGTGTGAAATATTAGATTTTAGAGGGAAGTTGGTTGTTCCAACATTTGTCGATACCCATTTTCATTGGGTTCAAGATGATGTCTGTTTGATGCCTAAAGATAATCTTCTCCAGTGGCTTAAAAAATATACATGGCCTTCTGAATCTAAATTCAAAAATAAAGAGTACACAAAACTTAAAAGCAAACTTTTTGCAAAAAAATTGCTGAGTGTTGGAACAACCGCTGGAGCGGTTTACTGTTCTATTCATCAACATACTGTATTAGCTTCGGCCAAAGAGTTTGTCGGAGATTTTATTTTTGGTAATGTCTTAATGACTATGAATTCGCCAGATTATCTTTTACAAACAGAGAGTGATGCTATTGCGAGTGTGAGAGAACTCTCATCAAAACTAAAAAAACGTTATGCACTAACCCCACGATTTGCACCAACAACTTCTCCATCTGTTATGAAAATGAGTGGTAAAATGGCCAAGCGTAATGGATCATTTATTCAGACTCACTTATCAGAGACGATTAACGAGATTGAATATGTCCTCTCAATATATAGTTCGTTTGCTAAGTTTAAAAAGGTTTTAACTTATACTGAAATTTATGATCGTTGTGGGTTAGTTACTGATCGAACAATTTTTGGTCATGGAATTCATCTAAGCGATAAAGAACTTAAATTACTTTCTAAAAAAGGGGCATCGATCGCTCATTGCCCAACCTCCAATGGCCCAATAGATGAGTTTGGGCTTGGATCAGGACTTTTTGATTTTGAAAAATGTAATGCTAATAAAGTTGCTTGGGCACTGGCGAGTGATATTGGTGGGGGCCCATTTCTTTCAATGATAGATGTGATGAACTCATTTGTTTATCAAAACAAAAGGGCGAAGGTTAAAAGTGCTACCTATGTGATGGCCTTAAATCGAGCGACAAATGCTGGCGCTAAAATTTTAAAAATAAAAAGAACTGGGAATTTTAAAAGGCTTAATTGGGCCAATTTTGTTGTTATTGATGATATATTTAGTGGAAGGGGTAGTGATAGTGGAGAGAAAAGGTTGGAGGCTGCTTTTAAGACCAACTCCGGTATTAAAGCAAGAAAAAAAACTGAAAACGTGATTTTAAAAACGTTTTACAAAGGAAATTGCCTCTTTGGCCGTGATAATGGATAAAAAAACTACTGTGATAAAAATATTTTTTTTGCCTGCCCTTCACAAAAAAAAATATTTTGGCATTATTGATGGATAAGAAGTCTACGAGGAGAAAATATGCGTTGCTTTGATAATATAGCTAAACTGATTAAGCGAAAAAGATTAAGTCACCATAAGGGTTATTCACAATCGGAGCTTTCGCATTTGTTAGGTTATAAAAATGGGCAGTTTATTAGTAATGTTGAAAGAGGGTTATGTAATATTCCTCTAAAAATGTTGACTAAAATTTCCCATATTTTAGATATCTCTGCGGAGGAGTTAAAAAAAGAGATTTTAAAGGATCATGAGGTGACTCTCGATAATTTTTTTAAGAGAGGAAAAATGACAGAAGGATCTGATGCTGTTGATGGCGAGCTAGATTCTTTTTCAGACCACATGGCGTAGTAACATTTTTTTTAGGCCAGTCCCTTGTATGCTTTATAATCGTTTATAGTTCCAGCACTCTCCTCTAAATCTTTTTTTAATACTTCAGCTGCCGCTAACTGTTCTTTTGTGACGTGTGGCCCACTACGTTCTTGTACCACCTCATTTTTGACATCTGCCGGTTCTTGGTTGTGGGTCTCTTGATATAGTGTTACAGATTTCCCAATGCTTGAACGTTCTTGAAGTTTTGCTAGTTGCCAATGAGATAGCGATTTTTCAAATTGCCGCAATTGGCGTAATCCTTCAATGTAAATTTGTTCAGTTTTTTTCTTATGATTATCGTTTAGTTTTTGGCAGCTCTCAAAAAATTTTTTTCTGCTATTTATATACTGTTCAAAAAGAGTGTCATATCTTTTAAAGATAGCTTCGATTGGTGTTGTTCGGCCGACACTTTGATTTGGACTATTTTTATTTTTATTACTACTTCCAGGTCGGCTTGAGTTTTGTTTATTGCGGTTGTTATACCATCTTTTTTTATTTCCGTTTTTTGTGTTGGCCGGCCCTTTTCCACTCTGATTATTATTATCCATCCGATTTTTCCTCTTTAAAAATGCTACAGCATTATCGAGGATACGTTATAGCACACAAAAATGGAAGGATTGTGATGGAGTTTTTCTGGCCAAAAGATATTGATGTGCTAAACTTCAATCTCACATTTTTTTATTTCTATTTTTTTAATATGTAAGGAGGTTACATGAGTAAGAGAGTTAAAGTAGCAGTTACTGGAGCTGCAGGTCAGATTGGTTATGCACTACTATTTAGGATTGCTTCTGGTCAGATGTTTGGCCCTGAGACAGAGGTGGAGCTAAGTCTACTTGAGCTTGAGCAGGCGCTACCATCACTTAATGGTGTAAAAATGGAGCTTGATGATTGTGCGTTTCCACTACTAAAAAAAGTAGTTTGTACTTCTGATGTAAATGTTGCGATGAAAGATGTTAACTGGGCAATTCTCGTTGGTTCTGTTCCAAGAAAGGCAGGAATGGAACGTTCAGATCTTTTAAAAATCAACGGTGGAATTTTTACCACTCAAGGTAAAGCGATTAATGATCATGCAGCTAAAGATGTAAGAGTTCTAGTAGTTGGAAACCCTTGTAATACAAATGCGCTAATTGCGATGAATGCTGCTAAAAAAGTTCCTCAAGATAGATTTTTTGCTTTAACTATGCTTGATCAAAATAGAGCAAAAACTCAGTTAGCAGAAAAAGCAAAAGTGGATATAACAGCAGTTACAAATATGACAATTTGGGGAAATCACTCAGCAACTCAGTATCCAGATTTTTATAATGCTAAAATTAATGGCAAACCTGCAAATGAAGTTATTCAGGATCAAGAGTGGTTAAAAGGTGAGTTTATTGCCACAGTTCAAAAAAGAGGGGCGGCAATTATCCAAGCTAGAGGTTTATCTTCAGCGGCCAGTGCGGCAAACGCAACAGTAGACGCTGTTTACAACCTTACACATGATACTCCAAAAGGTGAGACGTTCTCTATGTGTCTATGTTCAAATGGAGAGTACGGCGTTGATAAAGGTTTGATTTTCTCATTTCCTTGCAGAGTAGAAAGTGGCAAGTTAAAAGTTATTGAGAATGTTAAATTGAACGATTTTGGTAAAGAAAAATTTGCAGCAACTCATGAAGAGCTTAAATCTGAAAGAGATTCTGTAAAAAGTATGGGTTTAATTTAGAAATTGACAAAAAAAAGGGCAGACTATTCAGTCTGCCCTTTTTTTTACCATTGTCTTTGCATTTTCTTCTCAATATTTCGCTATAAAAATGATCTTGCAGATAAAAAAACATGATCTATGTCAACTATAACGAAAATGTTCCAACAATCGTTGACGCTATGTTTGATTTTAGGCCCGTAGTAAAAACATCACCAGTGAAATTATCAGTAACCTCATACTGTTTGAAAAGATTGAAGTGGACCTTGAACGTCACAGCTTCTCCCTTTGCTAATTTCTCTAGTTGTGAACCATTTAAAATCATCTCTTTTGGAATTGTAAACTCAATAAGTTGTTCGGCCTCTCCAATAAGATTAACTCTTTCGAATAGGGCCGCCTCTGTTCCAGCAGAAAGTTTTACATCAATAGGTTTATTGGTGATCACTTTAACCATATCAACATCGGCAGGAATATATGTGTTAAAAGATTTAAATGGACCTACAGTTTGAAAATTAAATGTATCGTCAGTTTTTTTACACGTTAAGAAAGACGCTTTAACAGTGAGCTTGATATTATTGTCAACCACGTTAGCACTAATAGGCGCTAAAACGTATGCTTCTTTTACTAGAGCTGCATCTTGTTCGTTTTCACAAGTTACAATTCCTCCAAATGGGATAACTGTATCAGATGCAAATAGATTAAATTGAACAAATATAAGTGCTGTAAGAAAAGTCAAAAATTTCATAAGTATTCTCCCTCTAACTATGAATGGAGCATACTACTCTTTTGAGGAATAATTTCTAGTTTTTTTGGATATATAGTGAAAAAAATATACGGTAATTACATTCGTTTTGGGGCAGGAATTCCAAGCAGTTCAAGCCCATTTTTCATCGTTAATCCGACACAGGCAACTAATCCAATTCTTGCGGCCTTTATCTCCTGATTCTCCTCTTTCCCGATTGGACATTCGACGTAAAAATTATTAAACAGCTTTCCTAGATCGTAAAGATAAGCACATAGTGTTGAGGTCTTATGGTTTTCGCAGCAATACTTCACTGTAGAGTTAAACTCATTGAGGTGAAGGATTAAACTCTCTTCCGCTTTGTGATTTAGTCTGTTTAGTGAATCAAAGTTAATTTTTGTATTTTCTTTAAGCTGCTTATCAAGAAGAGAACTTATTCTTGCGTGGACATATTGAAGGTATGGGCCAGTCTCTCCATCAAGCTTAAGCCACTCATGCATATCAAAAACAATTTTTTTATTACTATCAGTGCTAATCATACCATATAGAATCGCCCCTCTTGCAACATCGCGAGCTGTTTGATCAATCTCTTCTGTGCTCCACTCTTCTCGATATTTTTCTAGATAACGTTCTTTAATTGTTTTTTCCATCTCATGAATCAGGTTCATTAGTGGGACGGCATTTCCTCCCCTCGAACTCATTAGGCCTGTTGGAAGCTCAACGTAGTTATATTTTAAATGGAGACAATTTTTAGCATGAGGAAACCCGATTTTCTCTAATACTTTGAACACTTGCTTGAAGTGATGTTCTTGTCTTAGATCTGTAATATAAATACTTTCATCTAGACTAAATTCACTAAACTTTCGATGGGCCAGCTCAATATCTTTGGTTGCATAGAGGCCATTGCCATCACTTTTAATTAGCATACAAAAACCAAGATTATCTTCACTTAGATCCATTCCGATTGCACCATTATCTTCGATTAAAATGCCCTCCTTTAGATATTTTTTAGCTCTTTCAAGTCCTGGAAGATCCTCTTCTGATTCAAAATACCATCTATCAAATTTTACATCTGCCCACTCATATGTTCTTTTAAGTAGGTCAAGTGACCATTCCCTTGTCTCTTTCCAAAGATCGTAATACTCGCCACTCTTATTTTTTATAGCTTTTAAGATTTTGCTCATCTCCTCTTTATTTGCAGCTTCTTTCTCACTCCCTTTTTCTTCTTCAAGCTTGGCATTTCCTTTAACATAGATGGTGCTGAGCCAAGTTCCTTTATCATTTTCTGGAATGTTCTCCTGATTTTTATTTTTCAAATACCAGAGACATTTTGCAACATGAGTACCAACATCACCAGGATATGTCGTTGCAAATACTTGGTGGCCTACATACCGATTTATTCTCACAAGCGCATTTCCATAGCAGAGATTTCTCATGTGGCCAACGTGTAACTCTTTGTGGGTATTTGGTTGAGAGTATTCAAACATAATCCGTTTTGATTTGCAGAGTTTGTTGTTGAAAAAACTACCATCGTAGATAAGAGGTAGCATCTTTGACGCTAAAATTTTGGGGCCGATATTAAAATTAACATATGGGCCAAACTGTTTAAAACTTGTAATAAGCGGTACATCAGTTATTTTGAGATTTGCAATCAACTCAGTTGCAATTTGTGGAGGAGACTTTTTTAAAATTTTTGCAAGAGGAAAACAGGCAAAAGCATAGTGCCCCATATTTTGCTTGGGTGGGATTGATATTTGGGCAATTAAATCAGTAATTCCAATATCAATATTGTAACATTTTTCTACAGTTTGTTTTATTAGTTCTGCAATTGCTTGTTGTGGGTAGTTAATCACTGCCTTATCCTTTTGGTTATATCAACATTTTTAGCTTTTATGTTATAATATAATAGTGAAAAAAATAATACTGATATTCCTATTTTTAATTGAAACTTCTCGTGGAGATGGAGAGCTTGGCGATGAAGGGGTTTTTCTTATTTATGACTGCAACAATATTCACTACGCTTGCGTGAATGAGGCAACATTCAATGAGTGTAAAGAGTTTAGATTAGTTCAAACAGAAAGTACTGTAGGAAAGTTTCCCTGCGTTCCGATTAAAGATTTTAATACGTCAGAAGAGTGTAGTTCAAGTCAGTATTATTATATGTATAATCCTGTAACGTTTGATCTTTGTACAACATCTAAAACTGTTTGGTTGAAAATGGATAGTGAGGCCAAAAAAGATATTAGTAGTATAAACCAAAGAGGCGACGCTGACCAGTTAAGAGGGCGCGTTAATTAGACATTTTAAGAAGCGTATTAAGGGCCATATGGGATAACGTGCTCGAAAAGAGTTCTAGTGTCATGTTTGAAAATCCTGTAGCACCACCCTCCCAGTAAACAGTTGAGTAAAATAGACAACGATTGTTTTGTTCAGTGACATTAATAAATCCAGTTAGTCCCATCAAAAAACCGTTATCAAATACGAGCGGATATTTTCCAACAGATGTCATTCGAGGAAGTTTAAAGCTTAGCCTCATTTTGACTGGAAGGATGGACGAGGCAAGATAAAAATCAACTCTTCCATCGTTATAGCTAGATTTTTTTATAAAGGAGATATGTTTTGAATACTCTTCATACTTAGCAATAGTTCTTAAGGCAAATTTGCACTCTCTCTTATGCATTCCAACGATATTGAAGAGAAGTTTCTGTTTTTCAACCGGTTTTTCGGTTGATGTGACATCACTTTCACCAACAATATCTCCGTTTTCTACTGATTTTAATATTTCGAAGGAGTATGGCAGTTCGCTATATGGGATCTCTTTTGTGACAGTTAGATCAATATTAGGAGGGAGAACATTTTGGCCATTAACAAACTCGATGGGGAAAATAGGTTTATCAAGGTGAGTTACCTTTGTTTCAGCAATAAATGATAAACAAAAAACTGCAACTAATATTACGCTAGTGTAGTTAAATATTTTCATTTTCTTAATTAATCTCCACTAATGTGTAAGCTCTTTTTCCAAGTCCAATTTTCTCGCCATATGCAAGCTGGATTGTTGGGTCATGCTTTGGATAAGCGATTGTCGCCATATTTTTTTTGTCACTCTGTTTTGTAAGATCCAGCACCGCCTGATCTATGGCAACAGGATCGTCTCCAACAAGAACTCCTATGTCATCTAAAATAAATTTTTTTTCCTGTTTTAAGCAGTCGCAATCTTTTGTCATATTAACAAGAAATGTTAGGTAGCAGATTTTTCCTTTTTTTAGAGATGTTATGCCGTAAGCATGTTCGGCCATTTGCTTTTGAAGATCGCTAGAGGTTGAATCCCAATTAAACCCAACAGCGTTTTGTCGACAGACCGCTAGGCACTCACCACAGCCGATACATTTAAAGTCGTCAATAAGAGCTTTACCTGTTTTTTCGTTGATAAAAATTGCATCTTTAGGACACCATTTTATACATTGGCCACAAGCAGTACATCTTGCCTCTTTAATATGTGGTTTTGAAACGGAGTGCTGTCTTCGTTTCCCCTTTCTACTGGCCATGCCCATCCCAAGATTTTTAATGGTTGCACCAAGTCCAGTTAGGAGATGTCCTGTTACATGGGTTACAACAACGATTGAGTCTGAACTTACAAAATCTGAAGCAAGGAATACTGTTTTATTTAGAGGAAGTTCTACCTTGATCTCAATCTCATTTTTGCCAATTATTCCATCTGCAATAACAATTGGGACGCCAACACTTTCTAGTGAAAACCCGTGCTCACCGGCCAAGACTAAATGATCAAAGCCGTTATCTCTTCTGCTCTTATAAAGAACGTTTGTGTCTGAAACAAATGGTTTTGTTTCAATTGCTAAAAGTTGTTTGGCAACCTCTTTCGCAATTATTGATGGTAAAAAAGAGCTATTCCCATCTTCGCCAAAGTGAACTTTGATTGCGGTTAGATCGTTTGGAGAAAAGTGTTTTAAAAGATCACACTTTAAAAATGCAGTTTTGATAATCTCTGCTACTTTTTGTTCTCCGTCAGCTAGTGAAAATTTGATTAGATATATAATTTCATTCATAATTGGAAATATTTTCTTGTTTAGAACACGATCTGTACACTATAATAATAAAGATATTTGTTAGTTTTTATCAGGAAACGTTGTTGAATTTTGAACAAATGGCCAATGAAACAATTATGCTCAGTGAAGAGTTAGGGATTGAATCTACTAACCCACAGGAGTTGGATGACGTAGTTGAGGAACAGTGTGATGAAGCTAGTGGCCTATTCTTTAGGGTTGAAACAGGATCAAACACTTTTTGTATTAGGGGTGTTCCAACTCAGTCGCTTGATGATGGTGTTACTAAAATCCATGACGGAGATAGAGAAATCCTTAAGAGGCTTAAGGTAGACTCTAATGAGGCGCTTAATAGTTTAAAATTTTTTGAGACTGACAGTTTTGGGGATGCTGAAAAAGTTGTTCGGCAAATAGCAAATAGAAGATTTCCGTACGATGAAGAACTTTTATGCAATCTCAGTGACCCTGGGCCATACTGGTGGATGGATCTTGCTGGAGAGTCTTGCAATGTTTATTTTACAACAAATAGGATTGATAGAGGAAGAGACTTGATCAATTTAGGGCCAATTGGAGATCCTCGTATTGCCTCACTTAAATTTAGAGAGAGTGCCAAGATTATTGGGGAACTGTTTCTAGTCGATGAGTTTTCTTGTAGCGAAAAATTTTTGACGATCAAATCTTTGAAAAATAGATCGGAACGATTTTCTTCGTTTGTAGATATTTTCAGGACGGGTGAGTTTGAAAGCTCACTTCGCGATCAGATTCTTGAACTTGGGGGGTATGATATTTGTGAGTACCTTCATGGGTTGGCCCTTGCTCGGAAATTTTGGATAGAGATTTCAGAGTTATACTTAACAAAATATAGGTGAGATATTTTCCTCTCGTAACACTACTTGATTCAAATTTGATAAGCTGATAAAATTACTATTGAAACAGGATGTTTTACGCTTAATAGGATGTTTTTTTGGATATCTCACCAGAACAGAGTAGAGTACCACGAAGAAGAAGAGATCAGTTATCTTTTTTCGAGACTGATCCAACCAATGATGATGGGCCTACTAGCGATCGTTTAAAAAAAGCAATCGAGCGAAATCGAGCAAAAAGAATGGGAAATCTTCCAGGTTCCTCTCCTGTTGATAATAATGGAACATTTGTTCCTGCCAATACTAACAGTGTGACAAGAACTAGGGTTGCAAGGCCAAATGACACGGTTTTTAATGATAACTTAAGAAGAGAGCGTAGATTACCAGCAGGTAGAGTTGATTATCTTGATAATGCTCCAAAACAACCGACAGTATCAACAGTTAGGCCGCCACCTTTAGCTAAAGCAACTCGTGAGGTCTCAAGTAAGTTTATTAATATTTTTACAAAGTTTTGCTGGGGAGTTTGTCTCGTGGCGATGCTTCGACTTCTATTTTCGAATGGCGGGATTGTTGATTATTATAATCGAACAAATGACTATAATGATTTACTTGGTAAGAATAATGAGATTATCAATGAGAATCTTGCTATTCAACGTAACATTGACAAAATTATGTTTGACCATAGTTATCAGAAAAAGCTAGTTAGAAATCACCTAAGTTATATCTCTGATGACGAGTTTTTAGTTCTTTTTGCTAAATAGTTGTGTGCCAACCCAGATTAATTGATCACCAATTTTAAGAGTCGAAGTGAGATTTGCATCGGCCCTTACTTCAAGAACATGAAAAGAGTAGGTGGATTTAGTGTAGCTAATTGGTTTTGTATTTTCCATTCCAGGATGGGCCACCATATTTTTTTCTATATAGATGATTTTAAGATCTGGATCTAAAAAAATAATATCAAGATTAAAGTAGGTATCAGGCATCCAAAAGGTTTTCATTCCCCATGCGTTATAGATAAATAACATCCCACTGTTTTGTGGAAACTCATTAGCTTTAACACCGCTTAACCCTCTTGTCTGAGCGGCCGAACCTCTTGCAATTATAACGTCGATAGTTTTCCCATTTGGAAAAGTTATTTTACCTGTAGACGCATCTAAGGCGTCACTCTTTGTACTTATGGTAGATAAGATAACGTTGATAGCTATAAAAAGCTGTTTTAAATAAAACAATTTAGTTTTAGGATCATTTGGTTTATATTTGTTTGAACACATAAGGACTTATTATAGGAGAAAAAGGTATGTCTGAAAAGATTTTAGGACTAATGAATACTCATAACTGTGGAGAGTTAACAGTAAAACATATTGGCGATAAGGTTACTCTTTGTGGATGGGTAAATAAGTATCGTAATCTTGGTGGACTCCATTTTATTGATGTAAGAGATAAGCATGGCCTAACTCAATTAGGTTTTGAAAATTTTAGAGGTGATATTTCAAAATTAAAAGAGGTGGCATTAGAAGGTGTTGTAAAGGCATCTGGAACAGTTATTGCTCGTCCATCTGAAGCAAAAAACTTAGAGATGAAAACAGGGGAGATTGAAATTAGTGTCGACGAGTTTGAGATCTTATCTAACTCAGATAAAGACAGAATTCCATTTTTACCATTTGCTAAAATTGAAGCGACGGAAGATCTTCGTTTGAAATATCGATATCTTGATCTACGAACAGAGCGGCTTCAATCTATTTTGAAAAAAAGATCTGATACAACGATTGTGATTAGAAATTTTATGGCACTTCAGGATTTTGTAGAGGTAGAGACACCAATACTTTATAAATCAACACCAGAAGGAGCTAGAGATTATGTCGTTCCAAGCAGAGTCCATCCTGGAACTGTTTATGCGCTTCCACAATCACCTCAAACGTTAAAACAGCTTTTGATGATTGGGGGGACTGGAAAATATTTTCAAATTGCCAAATGTTTTAGAGATGAAGATTTAAGGGCAGATCGTCAACCTGAGTTTACTCAAGTTGATATTGAGGTCTCTTTTGCGACACAAGATTATTTAAGGAACTTAATGACAGCTCTGATGCCAAAAATTTTTGCAGGCCTTCCGGCAGATTTTAAATTCCCCGTTATGAGTTTTGATCAAGCAATGAATTTATATGGTACAGATAAGCCTGATATTAGTTTTGATTTACCACATATTGATGTTACTTCTCTTTTTAGGAATTCTAGTTTTCAAACATTTGCCGATGCTGCTTGTAACGGTTTAATTAAAGCAATGTTTGTTCCTGCTACTACTGGAACATTTACGAGAAAAGAGGTTGATGCTTTTGTTGATGTGGTAAAACCATTTGGAGGAAAAGGTGTTGCGTGGTTTAAGGTTGCAGGTAGTGAAGTTAGTGGTGGGATCTCAAAATTTATTGATGGTGACTTGCTTGCCAAAATGCAAACTCTAAGTAAAGAGTCTAGTTCTAATGATGGAACTTGGCTGTTTGTTGCAGGAAAAGAGAGTATTGTTCATGCAAGTGCTGATGCTTTAAGAAGACATATTGGAAAGAGTTTTAAGTTATCAAAAAGCGGATACCATTTTCTTTGGGTTAATGATTTTCCTCTTTATGAGTGGAATGAGGATGACAAGAGATTCTATGCAAGGCACCACCCATTTACTGCTCCAAAAACGGAGGATTTGCCTCTTTATTTATCTGGTGAACAAGCTAGTTTAGCAAAGTGCCGAGCTGAAGCATACGATTTGGTTTGTAATGGTTATGAGATTGCTGGTGGCTCAATTAGAATTCATAGGCAAGATGTTCAGGCAAAGATGTTTGAATATTTGGGGATGGGTGAAGAGGAGACGAAAAATCAGTTTGGTTTTTTCCTTGAGGCCCTAAAATATGGAACACCTCCGCATGGAGGGATGGCACTTGGACTAGATCGAACTATAATGCTTATCGTAGGAACAGATAATATTAGAGACGTTATTGCGTTTCCAAAAACTACATCCGCAACAGATTTAATGGCAATCGCTCCATCTAGTCCTTCACCTGCTCAGATAAAAGAGCTGCATTTTTCTTGGAATAAATAGAACAAGATTTATGCTGCTATATTTTTGTCATCATTAATTTGTTGGTTAGCATTTGGCAGATAAATGACGGCCGGTATTGGCATTGGTTCAGTAATTACGGTGCGAGTATTAGAAATTAAATCTTGAATTCCAATTCCGCCTTTATTCATAAGAGGTATTGAAACCCATGTGATGGCCATTAGATGGGAGTAAAGAAAAGAGATGGAATCAAAGATATTACTGGCCGAGTATATCAGAACTGTGACTGAGATATAAATTAAGTATCCAACTGACCGAAGTAAAGAGTTGGTGGTTGTGATCTCTTTTTCTCTGTTTTTATGAACGATAGCAGTTTTGGTGATTATTTTTCCGATCGTTTGCCCTTTGCCATACTTAATCGAGATATGAAAATAAGCTAAGCAATAAATCATAAGCAGTATGCTAGGTAGGGACATAATGTTTTCATAGATGAATCTTTGATTTGAGCTACTGATAAGAGAGAATGTTAAATTTAGAACTACCCCCAAAATTATCAATGTTGATTTTGTAAAAAAAGCTAACATGAATAGATCAATGGTTAATCCTAGGGCCCGTCTATTTTTGTATGGCCTAAAATATTTTTGCTTCGTTGCCATTACTACTCTTCGCTTGAATAAAATATTTCTTTAAAGAAGAGAGTGGTGAAGCTGTAGGAAAAAAAGGCCACCTTAAGAGAGTGGCCTGTGAAATTAACTATTAAGAGATTTTATCTTACCAGTGGTTGTTAACTTCTCTTACGCAAAATTGGCCATATCTTATCATCATCTGACAGTCGTATTCTGCCGACTGGCAAGCTTGTTGATGTAACCAATCACTTTGTGATGCTGGGCCTACTGCTGATCTTGTAATTCTATCAACTTCCCATGAATCGTAATGTGTTCTTTCCATTAGTTTATATGAGCAGTACTGAGTGGTAATTCCACCATTGTATCTTTCCGTCATACAGACTGCAAATATATTTTGGCCATGTGATTGTCTATATAGTAACTCGTTATGACACTGATTCATTGCCATCATGCAGGCCTCTTGCTGTGCTCTTCCACTATGAGCAGTGAAACGGTCAATTACTGGCCCATTGCCTCTTGCTGCAACCATCTCGGCCGTACATGAGAAATGTGGGCGAGGTGGTGGTATTGGGTGTGGATATGGCCTAGGATATGGTCCAGGATGCGGATGCGGTGGTGGTACTGGTCTAGGATGCGGATACGATGGTGGTACTGGTCTAGGATGTGGATACGGTGGTGGTTTAATTGGCCTAGCGTCAGCTGCAGCGTTAATAACAAAAAAAGAAATTAGTAGCGTTACAAACAGTGTGTATTTCATATTTTCCCCCATACAAAAAATTGTATCAATTGTATAAGTTCATCTTGATAAGAAATCATTGAAGTGACAAGGTTCAAAATTTTTTAATTTAATTACAGGGAAAAAACTTACAATATTTTAGATGCTAAAACAGTGGGTTAGTGGTATTTCTTACATTTGCACTGGGTGTATCGGTGCTAAAATGGGCCCAGCGTCATTTGCATATTAGTATGCCATCACTATTCCAATCTAAGAGAAGATCTTTTAAGCAATATCCTCTAGCTGTATTATCAATTGGAAGTTCCTTTATATGTGGATCATAGTAGTTTCCCCTTGGACATGCAGGAAAATGTTCCTCTCCACAACGATTTATTCCACAATATTTGTCGTTAACATTTGCGCAGCGGTTGGTGACAACTTCGTACCATCCATATTTACAAATGGTGTCGCACTTGAAAGATATAATATCTTGGCACGTTTCATTTTTAGTATGACAAGGAGTTGAACTAGCATCTGCAAAATTATTTTCAAATTTTTGATCTATTATAAGGGTGGTATTTTTTTCAGAATTATTTTTGCTATTTAAGGCAATTGTGCAAAATGGAATAAGTGTGTTTGGCACATGAGTGCTGAAACGTTTCGGAGTAGATGTAGATGGTGCAGCGATATTATATAACGGATACTGTTGCCAAATTTTTTTCTTATTTTTTTCTATTTGCAGGTAGAGAGTTCTTGCGGTTAAGCTTACTTTTTCAATCGTCGTTTTTGTATTTGGGTAATAGATTTTAAGTTCATCAATATGCACTGTTTTATCAGATTCTTTAAACCATGTATTCGAGCATCCGTTATCATTTTCCATTAGAACAATTTTCAGGATTCCACTAAAACGTTGGTTATTACTTGTAAAAGGAGTTTTGTAATTTAAACAGTACTTGCTACCATTAGTGGTGGTAAGTTCTACAAGAGAGATCCACGTTAGAGGTGGGGAGGTAATAACTTTGTCATTGTTAAAGTACTCATTAGCTAATATCTTAATGTTTGTAGCGGTTTTTAGATCTGTTGTTAGATAGTAGAACCGATCTAGATTTTCGTAACTATTTGGCAAGCAACTCCACAGTAGAAGAAGAACGACTCCAGAAATAAAAATGCGATTAATTTTCATTTTTATTTCCATATTTAATACATCTAAATGTTGATTGATTGTGATCTCGGCCAAATAGTTCAAACACTCCATTCCAAGAGTAATCATTCAAAAATGAGATGGTTGTTTGCTTGTTATTACTCTTATGTGGTGAACGGTAGATGATTTTAGATTTTTTTGTAGACATTGGAGAGAAGAAGACGGCATCAAAAATTTCTTGTGTCATGACCTGTTTGCCTCTATACGCACAGTATTCAATCATCTCCTCTTTTGTAAGAGTGGCCGCTGCTTCCCACCGCGATACCTCATCACTCTTAATTTTGCTTAGAATCTGTTGTTTGCCACTCATCTTTGCCCATGTCGCTAGATCGTAGTTGGTGGCCAGAAATTTATCTATGTAGATGTAACGATTAAAACTATCCCACTGCCAATTTTGCTCTCCTTTTTTTCCGGTATATATTCCTTTCCCGTAAATGTTTTCAGGAAGAAAAACATCGTTACATCCATCTTGTAAGGTTATGGATATTTGTTCATCTGGAAATTTATCACTGAATAAATTAATTTTTACTCCAAAAATTGGATCGCTTGGTATTTTAGAGATGGATTTTGCAACAAGGTTAAAGTTTTGTGAAGTTATCTGATATTTTTGGTCTTTATAAATTATTGTTATTGGTTCAAGTATTAATCTGCATTTTAAATATTCAGGGTTGCATCTACTTCGCCTCTGTTTTTTTGGGGTAAATGTCCCCATATAACTTGAGCAGTTTAGTTCGCTGTTCTCCCATTTTTTATCACTATCACCAGCGGCCCAAATGGCCGAAATGCGTTTAGTGGCAGTAATTAAAGCGTCAAAATTTTCATTTTTTTTAGAGTAAGACTGGTTTTGAATATTATTGTGGATATAAAAGCTCAGATAAATGGTGACAGTTAAGAGAAGCACTAATAATGCAGAAAATTTTATAATTTTTTTATTGAGCACTTCTTGCAACCCGATGATAAAAATCCTAGTTAAGATTATAATCATTATATGTAGTAGAAAAGTTAATTGTCTACTTAGGATGGTGAAGATGGGAATTATTGATGAAATAAAAGGTGATCTTGTAGATATCAACGAGACTCTCTCTTTCGAAGAGTTTTATAAATTTTTCGAAGATGCGCCAAGAAGACATTGTCGTCATAGCTGTGCCTATTTACTAGATATGTTTGATTACTTTGGTTTTGATGAGAAAAATCATTCAAAACTTTTTCAGATTGAACATGATGATGCTCCTGCAATTCAGGGACAGTTTGAGGTGCAAAAAGAGCTACTTGCTAATTTGCAAATGTTTAAAGAAGAGGGGTTTAATAATAAATTTGTTCTTTTAATTGGGCCTAATGGTTCATCAAAATCGAGTATCGTAAAAAAAATAATGAGAGGGGCGGAAAGTTATTCTGAATCAACCGAGGGGGCGTTGTATACGTTTAGTTGGATCTTTCCAATTGATAGCTATGTTAAAGGAAGCTTAGGATTTGTGGCAGAAAAAAGAGGACACGTTGCCGATAGCTTTGCTCACTTAGAAGATAAAGATATTGCAGCGATAGTGCCATCTGAATTAAAGGATCATCCGTTGCTTTTAATCCCTCTGGCCAAAAGGCAAGAGATTATTGAAAAAAAATTAAGTCAGTGGCCTGATGTTCTTGATTCAGTTAGAAAATCGTATTTATATCTTGGAGATGTTTGTAAACGAAACAGAATGATTTTTGATGCTCTTGTTAAAAGTTATAAAGGTGATTACCAAGAGGTGTATCGTCATATTAGAGTTGAGCGGTTCACTCTTAGTAGAAGATACTCTGTTGGAGCAGTAACAATTGAGCCACAACTTCATGTTGATGCAAGAATGCAACAAATAACGATGGATAGAAGACTTGGATCACTTCCACCTAGTTTGCAATCTCTTAATCTGTTCTCTATTCAAGGTGAAACTGTCTCTGCTAATAGAGGGATTTTAGAGTTTTCAGATCTTCTGAAACGGCCACTAGATACGTTTAAGTATCTCTTGATGACAATGGAAACAAAAAATATCAATCTTCAAGGAATTTTAACTGAGCTAGATATTTTCTTTCTTGGGACATCAAATGAGATTCATATAGCAGCATTTAGACAACACCCAGATTTCAATTCGTTTAGAGGGAGATTTAATTTTGTTAAAGTTCCATATCTTTTAAACTATGTTGATGAAGAAAAAATTTATCTAACTCAGCTCAAAGGTCTTTCTGATTCAACTATCTTTGAACCCCACTCGCTAAGGGCCCTCTCCTTGTTCACTATACTAACAAGAATAAGAGCACCTCAGGCGAACAACTATAGCGATTCTAAACTTGGAACTATTGCAAGCGGTCTTGGCCCAGTTGAAAAAGTTTTATATCTTGGCGAAGAGATTTTACCAGAGAGACTAGATTCAGAGTCTAGACAGATTTTAAAACATTCACTAAAAGAGATTGAAAGAGAGTTTGCCAATGATCAATTATACGAAGGAAAATTTGGATTATCTCCACGAGATGTTAAAAAAATTATTTATGATCTAGCTGACGAATCAACAAATGTTTCGTTTGTTAATATCTATAACTATCTTGAAAAATTAATTGTGAAAAAGAATGAGCATGAGTTTTTAAATATTACTCCTCAAGGAGATTACCATCACTATCCTAGATATTTATACCTGATAAAAGATCATATTCTAGATATTTTAGATAGTGAACTACGTGGTTCGCTTGGACTTGTGGATGATCGTTCATATGAAGATTATATTAGGAGATATATTGAGAATATTAATAGTTTAATTAAGGGTGAAAAAGTTAAGAATAAGGCCACTGGGATTTTTGAAAATGTTGATCCATATTTTGTTAATGAATTTGAAAAAGGGATCAAATTAAATGAAGATAAGGACACGTATCGAAAACATTTGATTTCCACTCTTGGTGCATATTCATTAGATCACAAAGGAGTTGACATCGTGTACTCAGACGTCTTTCCAGATGTAATAGAAAAACTTCAAGGTTCATTTAGAGAAGAGCAGAAAAAACTTATTCAAGTGATCTCTAATAATATTGTTTATTATGAAAAAGAGACTGGCCGTCTCAAAGGTGAAGATGCCCATAATGGAAGAACGCCAATGAGTGAAGATAGCAGAAAACTACTTGATGATACGTTAAAAAATCTAGTAAAAAATTATGGATATAGCGAAGTTGGTGCCATTGAACTGGTTAAATATGTTATAAAAGAGAAGTATTGATTGCCTATTGTTCGTAAACGATATCTAGAAAACGAGTTTCATGTCACATACTCGGTTGAGGATGATTGTGATGGTATGAGGCTCGATCAGTATCTTCAACGTTATCTTACATCGCTTTCAAGAGAGCAGATCAAGCGTAAAATTGAAAGAGGGGAGATCTCTATTAAAGGAAGAAGTGGAGTTAATCGGCCAGGAACTAAAGTTAGGGCCAACGACTTAATTGATCTATTACAAAAAGATAGTGGCCAAGAGAGTGAGGTGTGGGGTGGGGAAGAGCTAACACTGGTTAAGCAACCTGAAACGATTTTTGAAGATGAGTGTTTAATTGTAATTTCTAAGCCACCATTTATGGTGACTCATCCAACTGGCAGGCATATTTTTAACTGTGCCACAGTCTATTTTGAAACTAAATATGGAAAAACTATTCACTCAATTCACAGGTTGGATCGAGAAACATCTGGCCTTTTAATGCTCGGAAAAGATCCCACTATCGCTGCTGAATTAACTGCTCTTTTTGAACAGGGCAAGGTCTCAAAGTCCTATTTTTTTATTGCTCATAAAACTAAGGATGTTCCTAACAGCTTTAGCGCGACCGAGCGATTGCTTAGTGAAGATTTTGGTTTAAGAAAAGTGGTTGTGGAACCTTTTCCTGCTAATAGTAACGAAGGAAAACATGCACTGACAAATTTTGAAATTATTTGGCAAAACGATAAGTATGTAATGGGCCTAGCATTTCCAAAAACAGGAAGACAACATCAGATCAGAGTTCATGCAATGGTTCATGGCCTTCCTCTCGTTGGTGATAAGATCTATCATGGTGGATATGAACTTTTTCAGCGTTTCAAAGATATGGTAGCTTCAAAAGAAGACCACGATTTGATGGAAATCTCTAGGCACGCACTTCACGCAGTCGCCTTAAAACTCACTTACAAAGGGGAAGAAAAAATTTTTCGCTCAAAGTTACCAGATGATTTTGTTGATTATATCAATCTTAAACAATTCGTTAAAATTAACAAACTAGAAGTGATGATCTCAAAAACCTTAGATAGAGTTTTTTTATAGTATCGGGTAAGCAATAGAGATCAGTACACCACTATAGCTATCGTTTAGCCCGATGGCCCCCTCAAAGCTACCTGTTAAATGTTGATACCCTTCGACAGGTAACTTCATGCTAAATCCAGCAGAAGCGCTTATCGACGTAATGTAAGTATTATGAGCGTAATCAAGATTTAGAGAAAGTGGCATTGAGAAGAATGGATAAATCTCTTTTTCTGAAACAATAAGCCCTTTTGAAACTACAGGAGCAAATGACAACACATGTTTTCTATTTCCAAACTCATTAGCATTTTCGTAATTAGTCTTTACAGAGATTTTTGGTTGATTTTCGTAATCTGGGATTATCTCATAATCAGCTCCAAGAAAAAATCGATTTGACCTGTCTCCGCCACTAATACCCGCACCAGCATCAAAGTAGGTATATTTGTTAATTTTTTGAGTGTACCTTCCTTGTAGTCCAATGCCACCGCCATTTGATACTATCCCTGTGAACTCAGTTGAAACTAGCTTGCTATTCACTAAAAGAGGGTAGGATATCTGGCCAACACCGTAACCAAAAGAGGCCAAAGAGAAACAAATGGTAGACAAAATAAGCAAAATTTTCATACGTATCACCTTTGAAAGCTGTAAAATGCAATTAGCATGCAACTAATAAATTAAGTAACGATTTTAATAATAATATCTATCCTCGCGCGATTCGTCAAAGTACCTATGAATTAATTTACATGATTATTGACGATATCTGAATTTAACTTTATAACTATTTAACATTTCAGTGGTGACCGTAGTTCAGTTGGTAGAGCGCCAGATTGTGGTTCTGGTTGTCGTGGGTTCAAGCCCCATCGGTCACCCCATGTT
>DYOQ01000048.1 GCA_020720455.1 Bdellovibrio sp. | reverse complement strand
GCATCTTGATAATTTATGTCAGGAAGTGTTCAACCATTATTGTGGGCCAGTTCTAATCTCTTTTCCATTAAACGAGATGATGAAACTTTTTCCTTCGCTAATAGTCTCAATATTGACCGGCCTTTTCCAAATTGCATGAATATTTTTAAGCGTCTCAGCAGCATAGTTAAAATCTAGGTCAAATCCTAAATGTTTATGTTTAAGCAATAACTCTCCTCTATTTTCAAAATTTGCATCAACAATTTCTATAACAGGCGTTCCAAAATTAGTTAACCCTGTTAGCAGTTTACTTTTTATCGCTTGAAAATCCCTTGAGGTTATCTCATTTCTACCCGTTCGAGGATTGTAGTTATAAGTGAAAAGTTGCTGCCTTTCACAAAACTCCTGAGTAAAAAATGTATCAATAAACGTAAGGTCGTTATGAATTTTCCTTACTTCAAAAATTTTTGATCTTCCCATTCCTGTATCTTTATTCCAATTTGCTTTCTCAACTAAATCATCACACTCTTGATACTCTTTACCAAACTTTCCGCTATTCCACCTATGTTCAATATCACGGTAAAGTTCAATCCCCACTTTATATGGATTTATATTTTGCCTGCTCATTGCCATAACACCTGCATGATGATCAGCAAAATCAATCAACTCACTTGCCTTTAACGCTTTTTGGGTCATGATTGTTGAGTGCCAATAGCTGGCCCACCCCTCATTCATAATTTTTGTCGCTCGCTGAGGTAAAAAATAGTACGCTTCCTCTCGTAAAATACCAATAATATCAGATTGCCACTCTTGAATCGGAGCATACTCAAGTAAAAAAAGCATAACATCTTTCATGGGCCCGGCCCCTAAAAGATCAAAAACCATTTTGTTACTATGCTGTTCGCTTCTTTCACTATCGATATTTTTTGCTGCAACAGTTTTCTCTCTTGCCCTCATAAATGATTGAAGGGCCTTGCTTCTTCCATCTTCTTGATCGACCTCATCTTTTTCTATATTTGGACGAGACCGAACTCCACCTTCATCAAAAAGAACAGAGACATCGAGTAAATTATCAAGAGATAAAACTCTATCAATAAACTCTTCAACAACATCTTGTCCAAGCCTTGCCATATAACGTCTAACTTTAGTCTGATGATTGGCCATAACATCCATCATTTTTCTATTTGTATTGGAAAACCACGCATTATGTTTAAAAAAGTCTGCATGGCCATAGACGTGTGCCATAACGTTTTTTTGATCAACAAGATGATTTGCGTTTAACAAATATGCATAGCAAGGATCAGTATTAATAACCATCTCATAAATTTTTTGTAGCCCATAAGCGTAGCCTTTAGACATCTGATCGTAATCCATTCCAAAGCGCCAGTGAGGATATCTAGACGGGAACCCCCCTTGCGAAGCCAAAATATTAATCGTCTCATAGTCGCAAACTTCAAACTGAACGGGATAAAAATCAAGGCCATAATCTAAAGCAAATTGTAAAATATCATCTCTAATTTTTAACAACTCACCATCAATAGGTCTGGTTCTATTCATTACTTCCCCTTTCCTAAAAACTCTTTGATGGAACCAAGAATCGCCTCTTTGTCCTTAATCTTGCTAAGAATTATTTTTTCGTTACCCTCGCCATATTTCTCTGCTAAATCTTTGTAAAACTGGCCAGAGCCATAACGACTCTCAACTTGTCCATAACAAAAAACATTACTTGCAGGTAAAATCTCTTTGTCTAATAACTCCAAACAGATTCGTGTATCATCAGTTGACCAGTTGTCACCATCTGAAAAATGAAATGGATAAATATTCCATTCATCAGGATTATAATCAGCTTTTATAATCTCATTACAAAGCTTAAACGCTGATGAAATTAACGTTCCGCCACTCTCTCTAGTTCTAAAAAAAGTCTCTTCATCAACCTCTTTTGCAGTTGCATCGTGAATGATGTAACGAATATCGATATCTCGATACTGACTTTTTAACCAAAGATTGATCCAAAAGCTCTCAGTCCTTACTACCTCTTTTTGCTCATCTCCCATTGATCCCGACACATCCATCATGTAAATAACAACTGCCGCATGTTCGTATTGGACAACTTCATCTGATGATCTATAACGATAATCTCTTCTAATTGGAACAATGATTGGATTAGCAGGATCATAAGTTCCAGTAGAAATCTGTCGTTTCAATGCTTCTTTATAAGTTCTTTTGAAATGTCTTAACGAATCTGGGCCTGTTGTACCAATACTAGTATACCGATCAGTTGCAGATTTTATCGACTTCTTACCTTTTGGTTCAATATTGGGAAGCTCTAGCTCCTCTCCAAGAATCGTCGCTAACTCTTCCAAGCTAAGATCAACCTCTAACTCTTTTTTTCCTTCACCTTGACCAGCTTCACCTTGACCTGGTTCCCCCTCTCCTTCTTGTCCATCGACAGGATCACCAGGTTGGCCATTACCTTGCCCCATTCCACCTTGATTCCGATCTCCAAACTTAAACCGAGGAGTATCGATGGATGGCATAGGAATTCTAAACGTCCCATCGCCCTTAGGGATCGGCATTTCTCCCTTTGACACATACCTTTTCAGGTTATCTCTGATCTTTCCTCGAACGATTCTCTTAAATCTTGCATGATCTCTTTTAATCGGATGATCCAAAATGAACTCCCCTTTTTAAGATTTCGCAGAATCACCTTTTGCAAAAATTGATGCGACAAAATTTAGAGCATCTGTAGCGCAAATTTCGCAATAGCCTTGATTCTTTATCAATCTTGATTTCACGACATCAATTTTTTCCTGCGTCTCTCGATCAACGACCTTGGAAATAATTGTTGTAAGTTTGATAGAATCTTTCTGATCCTCAAACAGCTTTAATTCTAGGGCGCGGTGTAACCGTTCATTCATTTTATAATCAAAACTCTTTCCTTCAATTGCAAGAGCTCCAATATAATTCATAATCTCTCTTCTGAAATCATCCTTCCTAGATTCTGGAATATCAATTTTTTCTTCAATTGACCTCATGAATCTCTCATCTGCACTCTCCAGCTGATTTGAATATTTATTTCTAACTTTCTCTTTTTGAGTATACGCTTTAACATTATCAATATAATTAGCACAAAGAGTTTGAATCGCTGTTTCATCAACACTGATCGCTTTTTGAACATCGTTTTTGACGATATCTTCATACTCTTGTCTAGCAACAACCAACATCTCACGATAATGTTCAACGAGATCTTGAGAATTAATAAGTGCATGATGCTTTAACCCGGCCTCAAGCTCATTAAAAACCATAAACGGATTTAAACACCCAACATGGCCATTTTTAACTAGCGCATTGGAGATCTTATCTTGAATATAACGAGGGGAGATACCTTCAAGGCCCTCTCTCATCGCCTCTTTTCGCAACTCTTTAACATTATCTTCATTATACCCTGGCAAAGTTTTACCGTTATAAAGCTTTAACTTTTGTAATCTAGTTAGATCAGCTTTTTTTGGCTCTTCAAGCCTAGTTAAAATCGCCCACGTAGATGCCATGTCTATGGTATGTGGCGCTAAGTGAATGTGCGGGATTTTTTCTGGGTTAAAATCTTTTTTATAAATCATCACCTCTTTGCTCAGACGTGTTATATAAGGTACATCAACTTTGACAGTTCTATCTCTTAAGGCCTCCATGAACTCATTGCTTTGCAATTTTTTAAACTCAGGCTCATTGGTGTGGCCCAAAATTACTTCATCAATCTCTGTTTGAGCAAATTTTTTCGGTTTAATTGATTGCTCTTGAGACGCTCCGAGAAGATCATACAAGAAAGCAACGTCTAGCTTTAACATCTCAATAAACTCAATAAGCCCTCTGTTCGCAATATTGAACTCACCATCAAAATTAAATGCTCTTGGATCTGAATCAGAACCGTACTGCGCAATCTTTCGATAGTTAATATCTCCAGTCAACTCAGTCGAATCTTGATTCTTCTCATCTTTTGGTTGAAATGTGCCAATTCCAATTCTGTCTTTTTCAGAAAGAACTAACCTCTTTACCTTAATGTGCTCAACTACCTTATTCCAATTACCATCATATTTTTTCATGTAACTATCAAAGATATACCTACAGGCCGGACATACATCTCCTTTGATATTTACTTTATGTTGGCCATCTACGCCTCTATTCATCTCATCTAAAAAATCCTTTCTAACTAAAATTGGAACAAGTTTGAGAGGATCTTCATGCATTGGACAAGCAAAATGATCTGCTCCACCTAAAATTTCATTTACTTCATCGTCATGCCATCCATAGGTATAAAGAGCGCCCGCATCTGTTCTAGAATAATACTCCAACCCCTTCTTTAACAATCTAGCTATTGAGGATTTAGCTGAGCCAACCGGGCCATGAAGTAGAAGTATTCTTTTTTCCGTTCCGTAACCAGCTGCTGCTGATTTAAAAAAGTTCACCAACTTCATAAGATGAACATCAATACCAAAAATAGCATCCTTTCCATCGCCAACTGGATCATCAAAAAATTTATATCGAGTAATATCTTTTTTATACTCAACATACTCTTCAGACCCAAAAGACATGATCATATCGTGAATTCGTTGAAATGCATTTCTAGCGACTAAGGGATTGGCACTTACAATATTTATATAATCTTGAAATGATCCTTCCCAGTGCAGATGCGCGAAGTTTGAAACTTTAAAATTATCACGCATAAAGGTTTTAACATCAACCGTACCCATTCTACCCTCCGTGGTATCATTAGATAAAAATCTGCAAAGCAGATCCCACTAAAATTATATCTCAGAGATGAAAATAATGAAAGATGTAATAATAACGGAGCAAAAAAGACAGGATTTATATGGTTGACAATAATATAACACCAAATAAAATGAAATAAATAACTTATGTTATTTTATGTTATGTTATTTTATTTTTGTTAGTAAAACTTGGGGTGAGCTAATGAGCTTGATATTTTCTGGTGCTAGCAATGTTGGGATGAAAAGAAAAAGCAATCAAGACTCAATCTACATGAATCCCAAAGTAAATGTGTTTTTAGTAGCAGATGGTATGGGTGGCCACAATGGTGGCGATATCGCTTCACAAATGGCAGTTAAGCTAGTTCCAGAATTTTTATTGCAAAATTTAGATACTGATCCAACGAGTACTCTCATCAACTCCATAAAATATGCAAATCTGGCCATTTTCAACAGAGCTAAAGAGGACTCTTTGCTAAAAGGGATGGGGACGACCATCGTTGGGCTCTATCTTAAGGGTAAAACTGTTTATATTCCAAACGTCGGTGACTCTCGTGCCTACTTAATCAACAAAAAAAGACTTTTTCAACTCTCTCGCGATCACTCTCTCGTCCAAGAAAAACTCAATTTGGCAATCTACACAAGAGACGAAGCTGCAAAAGATCCAATGAAAAATGTTCTTATTAGAACTGTTGGTTATGAAGAAGATGTAAACGCAGATGTATATACGTACAACGTCTCTAGAGGTGATATTCTTTATATCTGCTCAGATGGTTTGCACGGTAAAGTTAGTGATAGAGATGTCATTTCTATCATCAACGACAAAATACCTGATCCACTAGAAATTTCCCAAGATAAACTTGACCTTCTCGTCAAAACACTCATTGGCCAAGCAAATGCTAACGGTGGGCAAGATAACATTTCGCTTATTATGGTAGCTGCGATTTAAGATACTTGCCAAAGCAGATTTTTAACACGTAAAATTGACTAAAATTATATACGATTATTATGGAGATAATTTGAACCAGTACTTTACCATAATGGTGATTCCTGAAAGAGAAAAGAGAGTTAAGAGTTTTAGAATTCCTAGAATAGTTTTTCACTCTGCACTACTTAGCGGTGTCATCGTCATCGTTTTAGTTGCCATTTTGAGTTACGACTATTCAAAAATAATAAAAGAAGTTTATCAAAATAAACACCTCGCAACAGAAAACCGTCAACTACGGGATCAAATTCAAGTGTTCCAAGGTAGGATCAATAATCTAACTGATGACATCGAAAGAATTCGCAACATTGAGTTTAAAGTAAGAACAATAACTGGTCTAAATAAGGTAAATCTTCATAGGCCACTTAAATCTAATTTAAATGCAAATGAGCTTTATGAAGAAGGAAGTTTACCGGCAGACAACCCAATTGAAGGAACTGAACAACCTCAAGCTGTACCTCAACAGGAGATAGAAATAGAGGACGATTATCCTTCTGTAATGATTGATAAAAAGATCTTCGATGAAGAGGAGATGCTAAAAAATGCAAAATATATTGAATTCAAAACAAGTTACGAAGATAGAATCACCCAAAGTTTTGGCCAATCGAGATTCTCTTATACTCGAGAGTGGTCAGAGCTTACTAAAAAAAGTTTTGAGCTCGCCCCTCAGTTTGCTAAATTTGATTACCAATATATGAACCTCAAAGAGGTAATAGACAAATTAGAGGTAGATATAAATCAGCTTGACCAACACCTTCTCGATAGAAAATCATTCCTCAACTCCACTCCAACACTTATGCCATCAAACGGATGGATCACTAGTTATTTTGGCCCAAGACTCAGTCCATACTCTGGCAGAATAAAAATGCATGAAGGACTAGATGTTGGAGCTCCAACAGGCACACCAATCCTAGCGCCAGCAGACGGAGTTATTACCTATTCAGGAAGTAAACCTGGTTTTGGAAAATTTATTCAAATTGATCATGGTTATGGATTAGAAACCACATACGCACACGCCCATAAAGTCATTGTCAAAAACGGAACAGTCGTCAAACGTGGAGATCTAATCGCACAAGTCGGTAACACAGGAAACTCAACGGGGCCACATCTTCATTACGAAGTAAGAGTGAATGGAATCCCCGTCGATCCCCTATACTACATTTTAGATTAACAAAAATAATTAAGGAACAAAGGAATAAAAATGATAACTCAGTTAAAAAAAATATTTGGAACCAAACAAGATCGTGACGTAAAACTAATGCAACCGCTCGTAGATATAATAAACTCTATGGAGTCAGAGATGCAAAAACTAAGCGATGATGAGCTTAAAGCTCAAACACCAAAACTTAAAAGACAACTGTCAAATGGGGCCAAAATTGATGACATCCTTCCAGAAGCTTTTGCAACAATTAGAGAGGCCAGTAAGCGCGTTTTAAAAGAGAGGCCGTATGATGTCCAAATCATGGGTGGAATCACTCTTTATAGAAGTAAAATTGCTGAGATGAAAACTGGAGAAGGTAAAACGCTTACTGCTACACTACCTCTTTATTTGCACGGACTAACTCAAAAAGGTGCACACCTAGTAACCGTAAACGATTACTTAGCTTCAAGAGATGCAAAATGGATGGGAGAACTTTTTAACTGGCTTGGAATCAGTGTCGGTTGCATTTTAAATGATATGGATGATCAAGAGCGGCAACAAGCATACCGTTGTGACATAACATACGGTACTAACAACGAGTTCGCCTTTGATTATCTTAGAGATAATATGAAGTTTTCACTCGAAGATTATGTCCAACGAGAACATAATTTTTGTATCGTAGATGAGGTCGACTCAATTTTAATTGACGAGGCAAGAACTCCTCTAATTATATCAGGGCCCGCTGAAGGAGATAGTGGCCTATATAAAATTGCCAATAGAGTTATCCCTAATCTAAAACGTGATCAAGATTTTACAGTTGATGAAAAATCTCGTTCTGCTGTTCTTACAGATGCTGGTATCACCACAATTCAAGAGATGTTAAAAATTGAGAATCTTTACGACTTAAAAAATTCTGAGCTATTGCACCACTTAAATCAAGCATTAAGGGCGCACGCAATTTTTAAAGTTGATGTTGATTACGTAATCAAAGACGGAAGAATCATCATCGTCGATGAGTTTACAGGGAGACTTAAAGATGGATCTCGCTGGTCAGATGGTCTTCATCAGGCAGTTGAAGCAAAAGAGAATGTTGACATCAAAAAAGAGAATCAAACATTAGCATCTATTACTTTTCAAAATTATTTTAAACTCTACTCATCACTCTCTGGAATGACAGGAACCGCTGATACTGAGGCAGAGGAGTTTAGAAAAATTTATAATTTAGATGTAAGCGTTATTCCAACAAATTTGCAAATGGCAAGACTTGATCGTGCCGATCTAATCTATAAAAATAGTGCGGCAAAATATCGGGCAGTTGCCAATTTAATAAAAACACTTCATGAAAAAGGGCAACCAGTTCTTGTTGGAACAATAACAATTGACCATTCAGAGCTATTATCAAAACAACTAAAAAAATTGGGAATCCCTCACGAAGTTTTAAATGCTAAACAACATGAAAGAGAGGCCCAGATCATTAAAGATGCTGGAACAAAAGGGGCCGTGACAATAGCTACAAACATGGCCGGCCGAGGTACAGATATAAAGCTTACTCCAGAGACAAAAAATCTAGGAGGACTATTCATTCTTGGAACTGAAAGACATGAGGCAAGAAGAATTGACAATCAATTAAGAGGTAGATCTGGACGCCAAGGTGATCCTGGAGAATCAAAATTTTTCTTATCATTAGAAGATGATTTAATGAGAATTTTCGGTTCAGATAGAATTCAAAAGTTCATGCATACCTTAGGAATGGAAGAGGATGAACCAATTGAACATAAAATGATCACAAACGCTATTGCTAAAGCTCAGAAAAAAGTTGAGACGCATAACTTTGAAATTAGAAAACACCTTCTTGAATATGACAACGTAATGCATGAGCAAAGAAGAGTTATCTATAGAATCAGAAGAGATATTCTTGGAGATAACGACAATATGGGATTTATCTATGAGATGCTCGAAGATGTTGCCCATATGCTTGTAGAAATTTATCGTCCAGCAAGAAAAGTTCCTCTGGATTTATGGCCATGGGAAGAGTTGAATTCAGGTTTTCAAACAAATTTTAACTGTAACAAAGAGATCACGGCACTAGAGTGTTCACAACAGTATGAAGGAGATATTGGAAAATATTTTTATACAGAAGCAAAAAAGATTCTAGAGCTTAGATTTAGTGCCTACGAAGAAGAACAGGTCAAACACGCCCTTCGAGAAATTTTACTCTCTATCTTTGATTCACACTGGAAGAGTCATCTTCAATCGATGGATCATTTAAAAGAAGGGATTGGCCTAAAGGCGTATGCTCAGCGCGATCCATTAAACGAGTACAAGAAAGAGTCTTTTAATATGTTTGAAAATATGAGGAGTACTGTCAAAAAAGCTGTCATCGATACAATGTTTAAAGTTCAACTCTATACAAAATCAGAAATCGATGAAATGAGACGAATCCAACAAGAGCAATTAAAAAACAAATTAGAAGCTCATAAAAATGCAACGAAAGCAAAAGAAGAGGGGAAGGAAAAAATCGTCACAAGAAATGCGCAAAAAGTAGGCAGAAACGATATCTGCCCATGCGGTTCTGGAAAAAAATTTAAACACTGCCACGGGGCCTAAATGTCTGATAAAGATGATAACATCAATATAGTAACAATCGATGATGATTTCTTAAAATTTGATGATGAACTGCCTATCGCTACAACAGATGATTTTTCTCTTGATGATCTTCCACTACCCGAGCTTCCAATCAATGAAATCGAAGAAGAAAAGTTTGAATCATTTGATGTAATTGAAGAGGTCGAATCACTTGCAGAGATTGAACCTGAACCTGAACCTGAACCTGAACCTGAACCTGAACCTGAACCTGAACCTGAATTAGAAGCAGCAGTAGAAACAGAACAAGTTGAAATTCAGCAACCCGAACTTGACCTAAGCAAAGCACCATCTCCAGAACGAGAGAGTTTTGAAGACCTTAAAAAATTTGTTAAAAATATTGGGTACGGTAAAATTGCAGGAGAGGGTAATCCTCCCTATTCAATACAAGTAACCGACATTAAATACCAAGATGATGTTAATGAAATCACCAATCTCTTAAAAGAGTACGGACTACTCTCTCTTGAGTATGAAGAGACAATAATTACTGGACTAAAAAAAGGGCACCTACTTCTTTCAAATATTAGTGAGTATGCCGCTATAGTTTTGGCCCACAAACTTAGGCGATTTGATTTAAATATCAAAGTTGGCCAAAGCGAAGAGATTCACCCCTCAAGATTTTATAAAAACGAAGAGACAGGTCTTATTACTAAAAATAATTTTAGAAATGCTATAAGTAAAAGTGCAATAATAAATAAAGATATCAGGCCAAAAGATGTTATTGTAACAACCTCTCAAGCAATAGATGGCCATCAGGTAATAAAATATCTTGGTATTATTTTTGAGGAAATAAATTTAAGGGCCGATGAAGTTTTTGATAATGATACCGATCAAGATTTTAGTTCTGAACTACAAAATGATCCTGAAATTGCACCGCTAATTCAAAAGATTCACGAACTAGAAAAACAATTTTCAAAAAAACAAAATAACAGTGGAGCTCTTACTACAATCTACAAAGGTTTAACGGAGAAGCTTCAACAAAATGCTATAGTTAAAGGTGGAAATGCCATTATCGGAGTAAACTATCAACTAACCCATGAAGATAATAAACTTAGAAACAAAAATAAAGTCTATAAACTTGTCAGTTCTGGAACAGTCGTTGTTCTTGAGAAGATAATAACCTAGAGGGTTCTTTGAAAATTGATACCGATGTCTTGGTAGTTGGTGGTGGAATTGTTGGTGCTGGAATTTTTCGTGACCTTGCACTACATGGCGTAAATGTGCTACTCGTAGAGCAAAACAGTTTTGGCTCACAAACAAGTAGTAGAAGCTCAAAAATGTTACACGGAGGCCTTCGCTATCTTGAAACATTTGAGTTCTCTCTCGTTAGAGAGGCCCTAAAAGAAAAAAATCTTTGGAAAGAGCTTGCACCAAATCTTTGTAGAGAGGAACAATTTTTTCTACCAATTTATAAAGATTCAAAATACCCACTTTTTATGACGGGAATAGCTCTTGCTATTTATGATCTCTTATCATCATTTAGAAACAAACCTTTTAAAATAATCGGAAAAACTGAAGCGCTAAAAAGAATGCCCTCTCTAAATCCTATTGGACTTAAAGGGTGTGGAATTTATCATGACGTTGTTGTTGATGATGAAGCATTAACAACAGGAATTATCAGCTCTGCAACGAAAACTTGCAAAAAAGCCTCTGCAAAGGAGTTTCACTCTCTAGTATCTCTCTCAAAAACCAAGACTGGGTTAAGTGCAATAATAAAACAAATGCATACTGGTGAAAATATCTCTGTAAGCGCCAAAGAGGTAGTAATTGCAGTCGGCCCATTTCTAGACCATCTAATGCATCAACTAAATTTCGTTCCATGGGAAGATAAACTGCTTCCATCAAAAGGTATCCATATTTGGCTAAAAAGAGATACTTTAAATATCGAACACCCAGCAGTATTACAAAGCGCCGATGGGCGAGTAATTTTTGTAATCCCATACCCTGATAAAATATTAATTGGAACTACAGAAGATCCCGTATCTTGGCCATATCAAGATATCAAAGCAACCGACGATGAGATTGAGTATCTTCTCTCAAATATCAAAGAGTATTTCACCGGAGATAATATCTCAGCTAAAAGCATTCTATCTACTTATGCTGGAGTTCGTCCATTAGTAGCAGAAGGTGGAGGAAGTGACAGAGGAAAAACCAGCAGAGAGCATATGGTATTTATGCCTACTCATAACGTACATGCAATCGCTGGCGGAAAACTAACAACCTTTCGAACAATGGGCCAGTCGATTTCAAAAACTATCGTTGAGCGAATGGGACTTATTTATTCTCAGAGAAAAACCATTTTGCCACTTTGAGACGAGAATAAAAACCCCATGGACTTTTTTGGATAGGTGTCCAAAAAAGTCCGGAAAAAACTTGACACCTGTCCAAAAAAGTCCATACTATATAATACAAATGGAAAGATATTTAAAATCACAAATAATTGAAGATCTCAAAGAGAAAATGGTTTTCCTTGCAGGCCCAAGACAAGTAGGAAAAACAACTCTAGCAAAATCACTATTTACTACAGCTGACTATCTAAACTGGGACATCGATGATGATCGAACTAGAATTATTGAAAAAAAATATTTAAACAAACCTGTTTGGATATTCGATGAAATTCACAAATATAAAAGTTGGCGAAACTATTTAAAAGGACTCTTTGACCAACATGGCAAGGCCCAAAAAATCCTAGTAACAGGAAGTGCTAAGCTAGATACATTACGAAAAGGTGGGGATAGCCTACAGGGCCGTTATCACTTTTTAAGGCTAATGCCACTTAGTTTTTCCGAACTCAAAATGCGCAATGAAGCAGATGCTAAAACACTTTTCGAGTTATCTGGGTTCCCTGAGCCATTTTTGTCTCAATCAAAAACAAAGTGCAATCGCTGGTCTCGCACATATCGAGAAAGAATTATACGTCAAGAGGTTTCAACTAACGAGTTAATTCAAGATCTAGGTAATATGGAGCTACTGTTTCATCGCTTACCAGATGTAGTTGGTGGAACTTTATCAATAAATTCATTTCAAGAAGATTTACAAATTTCTCATAAAACACTTGCTCGGTGGATAAACTCTCTAGAAAGACTGTACGCCGTTTTTAGAATTGGCCCATTTGGCCCACCGAAAATCAAGGCCGTAAAAAAAGAGCAGAAGCTTTTTTTCTATGACTGGAATGCAGTCGTTGATCTTGGAGGTCGCTTTGAGAACTTTGTAGCAGTACATTTATTAAAATGGGTTTTCTTTGAACAAGATACAACCGGCAGAAACCTTGATATAAGGTTTTATCGTGACAAATATGGACGAGAGGTTGATTTCATCATTCTTGAAAACAACAAACCTACTATGATGATTGAAGCAAAATACTCTGATAGCGATGTATCTCGTGGATTAAAATATTTAAAAGAGCGCTATCCACAAGTAGATGCTTATCAAGTCCACCTTACTGGAAATAAACACTACATCACCTCCGAAGGGATTCACATATGCAATGTTATAGAGCTTTTACGAGAGCTCGTGTAGCAACCCATTTCTCATGTGGAATCAAACTAGTCCATTTCACATATCATGATCTTTTAAAATAACATGTCTATCAACTGTCCCTTGATTAGGTCGAATACTAAGTGGCCTTGTCATAACTGGCAGATGAATTTTGGGGAACTTGATATCAATCGGAAATAAGAGTAACGAACACATTCTTGTAACTGTTGATATAACAAAGATAATTATATAAATATTTCCACCAATCGAAACAGAACTAAAAATCAATCCACCAATAAGTGAACCAATAATAATTGCTATTGCTGAAGAGAAATTATAAACGCTCATATATCTTGGCTGAGACTCTCTTGGAATATTATTTAAAATAATTAAAAACAACGAATACTCAAAACTTCCCCAGCATACACCTGAAAAAACTTCCATAAAAAAAAGATAAACAACATGTTTATCCAGCGTCCACGCAACCGGTACAAAACAGATACCGATACACGAATATAAAAATATTTTAAATAGACTTGTTTTATTAGCAATCCTACTTAAATTTTTTGAAATGGTAATTTTACCTACAATAGAAGCAGAGATAATAACCATAAAAGAGACATAACTAAGTTTTAACTCTTTAAGCATGAAAGGAACAAAAAATGGGGCCGATATGTAGATCGCAATTTTAAACGCTAAATTAAACAGCAGCGTTTTCCCCATGCTGTTATGTGAAAATGCTTTTACGAAATTAATTAAATTCTTTGAATCAAGCTTAGTCTCAATGGCCAATGGTTCTGTATGACATCTTAAAAAAAATGCAGAGGCAAGTCTTGCCAACATACAGACAAAAAAGACAATGCCAAAAGTTGAAACAGCAATACCATTTAAGCGGCCATACTCAAGACCAACTCCTGAAGCAATTACACCTAAAAACATTCCTATGTACGTCAGTAAATTTCTAGTTGAAAAAAAGCCTACTCTCTCCTCACTTGGAATCAGTCCACTAATTAAAGCATTCCAAGCTTGTCCCACTCCAAAAGCAAAAACCCAATAGATCGAGTTAATCAGCAAAAAGAGATAAAAATTTACGTAGTTAAAATATGAACAAAGAACGAGAGGGAAAAATGATAATGCTTGAAGAGAAGCAGAAATATAGATAAATTTTCTATAACTAGTAAGCCTTGCAAGCAGAGTTGGAGTAAAGAGCTGAAACACCCCTCCTACAAAGAGTGGGACTGTCCCTAGTAGTCCTGCCTGAAGAGGATCAATTCCTAACTCTAATGCAAAAGCGACAAAATACCCTTCACCCGCTCCTGACATTAAAGCAAAGAAGAAAGCATCAAGCATACTAAAACGCTTGTTTGCTCTCAAACTAGAATTTGCTACCAAAATGTTATTCATTTAAAAACGATACTGCAATCCTATGTGGAAAACAAGTCCTGAAGCAGATGTCTTAATTGTCTCATCATTATAATTGGTCGTGATACTTTTACTCTCATAATTAACAGAGAGTCTGCCTCCAAAACCATTTCTTACGTAATATTTTAAACCAACAGGTATTGTAAAAGATGTTACAGAGCTCGCAATTGTCTCGCTATTAGTTGTCGAGCTAGTATCAGGCTCACTTATTTTTCCCACGCCTAAAAGCAAACCCGAGTATCCAATGAGCTTTCCAAAAACACTAGGATCTTCCAAAAAATGATAATGTGCCCCGGCACCAACTTCCATCGTACTTGTCGTATAACTCTTTCCATTTGATGAGCTTGTTGAGGATGAGGTATCATATCCAAAAATTCCCACAGCAGAGACTCTTCTCCAAAAATCTGAAACCTTTGGAAAATATTTTTCAAATCCAAGAGTCAAATCTATAGTTGTACTCTTTGTCTTTGAAGAGCTATCACCACCACTTGAACTAGACATCGAACTAAATCCAATCTCGGAAAAAACTTCATAAGATTTTTCCGCAAACCTTCCAAAAATTGCTAACTGATCACCCTCATAATCTTTAGATGAAATCGCTTCTAACTCTTTTTTCGTATCAGGGGTTAAATTCTCCTCATCAGCTCCAGCTGCTAAAACAACATTGGTTGGGGTTGATGGTTCAAAAGTTGGCTCTGGATTTATCATTCGAGAATTATCTGGAGTTAACTTAACAGGTGTTGCTATTTTCAGATTCAAAACTTGATCAGGCATAATCCGTTGTGGCTCAATCTTTCGATATACCGACCAGATCGACCGAGATGGCGATGCTTTAACGACAACCCCTCTGGCCACCACTCCAGTCGTTAGAAAAAATTTTGCGTGATCTCCAACAACGAGGCCATCTTCAAGACCTCTGTTAATTAAAATAGTCTGCTTGCTAGTTGAAACTTTTAAAATTCTGCTCGTTAACTTTTCATCTATTTCTAGTGCTGTTAATGGTAGCACTAAAAAAATGACAAACGTGATAACAATTACTCTCAACATAGTCCCTTCCTTAGAAATAGAAACTTATCCCAAGTGATAGTTTCTTGTCTGCAAAGTGTTTCACTCCATCTATATTATCATATAAGGCCTCATTGGCCAACAAATGTACACTCTCATAGCTAAACATTGCATTAAGTCCTAATCCATAGCTGACTAAATTATCCGCTTCATCTCCGGCCCTAAAGCGATACTTGAGGCCAAGTCGATAGGATGGGACTCTTTTAACTTGGTACTGATATTGATGTTCAAGATTTCGCCCTATAATTTCTGCCCTTCCTGCACCATAACCAAGTCCAACATACCACAAATATTTATTAATACCCGACGGGTTCTCTACGAAATACCAATTGAGCGCAGATCCAAACGATCTCTCTTGTGACTTAACATTAATCTCCTCACCAAGATTGTAGTAATCGTTTGAAACTGTGATATCAAATTCGATAGAAAATGGTGTCATCACAGAGTGCAACCGTAACAAATGAAACTCGTAGACAAGTGAAAGAGCGTGGCCGGCCGAATTATAATCGTTATCAGTAATAGTTGTATTTAATGAAAGATCTGAGTGATACCTCAAAATAATTTCATTGTTGACTCTATTTTCCAGCGCAAACTTTTGACGACGATACTCTCTTCCAAGTCCTGAGGTTATAATATACTCCCTTAATTCTTCATCACTCATATCTGCTGACCACATTTGGCCTTGCTCCTCAACTTTTCTTATCGCTCTTGGACTTACAGATTGAAGCTCAACCATTTTATCTTTATGTTTTTGATACATCCCAAGCCCTTTTGGAAAGTTGCCCCTAAACGCATCACTTGAGCCTTGATAGCGATAAAGAGATTGCATCCCATACTCAAGCTCATTATATTTTTCCACCACTCCATCAATTTGAGCGTTATATAACCTCTCTCTATCTTTTTTTGCGATCCACTCTTTTCGATCAACACCTTTGAGTTCTGAAATATGGGCCGTCCCCAACTCTCCAAAATATCCCTCAATCTCTGTTGGCCTTCCCTGCGCCCAGTTTATAAAACTTTTCGAGTTAAAATCGTATAACCTACTCTCTTTCTGAACCGTTTCAACCGAGACAGAGGTATGTTCGCCTTCTGCTTTTATTAAATTTTGGGGTATAACATTTTTATTTTCAGAGATATATTTTTGGCCAGTCTCTCCAGTTAACAAAACCACCTGCTCTTGGTTAATTTTTATTGGCCTTCTACCTTCGAGTGTCTCTTCTGTACTAGTAATTATTAGCTCATTCCCTTTTTTTACAAACTCATCGCTCTTTAACTCTCTTAAAAACCAGTATGACTCTCTAGTAAAAACTTTAACGGCCTCACCTGCTGCTACATAGTAAACATTTAACGTATCGGTTTTTGTTTGAAAGAGAAACTTTCCCTTATCCCCCTCTCTTACTCCATCTAACTCTCCCCGATTGATTCTAATCGATTTGCCACTACTACTAACTTGCAAAATTTTGGCCCCTCTCATCCCTACTGCTAAAGAATCAAAACTAAAAAAAATAAAAAGGAAAAATAAAATAATAACCCGCAGAGTCCAAAACAGACTCAAGGAAAGTAACGATAAAAAATTTCTAGCTAATACCTCTGCCATATCACCTACTATTTTAACATAGCAAAGCAACATAGTTGGAGATGAGGAAGAATTGTCTTGAATTAGCGCGTTATTTTAATTATAAACTCTATTTAAGATAAAAATATTGAGGGATAACGTGATTAAGAAGAAATTTAAAAGAATTTACAGTTACACCTGTTCACTTACAGATGAAATTTTTAAGACAACTAGAAAAGTTGACAATCCTGATGAGCTAATCTCTCTTTATTCTTACTACGAAATGAATCAAGATCTAGATGATCGTCCAGAGTTTATCAAGAAGAGAGCTGAGGTAGAACGAGTTCAAAGAATTGAAAAAGAAAAAACTAGATTAGCTGCGATTGCTGCTGCGGCAGTGGCCCAAAATGATCGTAAAGAATGAATTATTAAATAAAATATCAAAATATTAATGGAGAATCGCTATGGCAAACATAAGAAACTGCGTAATCATAGGAACTGGGCCAAGTGGCCTTACTGCTGCAATATACACTTCAAGAGCAAACTTAAACCCTCTCATCATTGCAGGATTACAACCAGGTGGACAGCTAACAACAACTACTGAGGTAGAAAACTTTCCAGGCTTTCCAGAAGGAATTTCAGGGCCAGAGCTGATGGAGAACATGAGAAAACAGGCCGCCAGATTTAATACTGAGTTTAAAGATGGACGAGTCGTTAATGCTGATCTTTCAAAAAAACCATTCACAATTACTCTTGAAAGTGGTGAAACAATTTTAACAAAAACAGTAATCATCTCTACTGGTGCTAGCGCAAAATATATGGGGTTAAAAAATGAGCAGGCCTTAATTGGAAAAGGTGTTAGCGCATGTGCAACGTGTGATGGATTCTTCTATCGCAATAAAATTGTTCACGTAGTAGGTGGCGGAGATACAGCTCTTGAGGAAGCAGGTTTCCTTTCAAAATTTGCTAGCAAAGTTTACATCCTACATCGTAGAGGAGAGCTTCGAGCATCAAAGGCGATGCAAGATCATGCTCTTAAGAATCCAAAAATTGAGGTCATCTGGAACAGCGTTCCGATTGAACTTCTCAGTGATAATTCAGGGCTAACGGCAGTTAAAATACAAAACGTTTTAACAGGAGAAGAGAGCATTAGAAAAACGGACGGATTCTTCCTTGGAATCGGCCACACTCCTAATACCCACTTTCTTGGTAAACAGATAGAGCTTGATCAACAAGGTTTTATTAAAACTCATAATGACGTTGAAACAAATATCGAAGGCGTTTTTGCTTGCGGAGATGTTCAAGATCCGACTTATCGACAAGCAATCTCTGCGGCCGGAAGCGGCTGTCAAGCAGCTATTAGGGCCGAAAGATTTCTAGCAGAACACTCTTAGTATTTCTGGTCGTTGTAAAATCAGAAATTTGAGTGACACTTATTAAAACAGAAGCAGATTTGTTTGCGGTCTAAACTTAGGCCGTTTTTGTGAATGAAAATATTTTTTATACTTGATTTTTTTGCAAAAAACTCTAAAACTACCGTAAGGTTTTTTCGTCCGGGACGAAATAACCGGACTACCATTTTTGGGGGGCAGTAAAACGTTTTTTTTAGAGAATGTTCAGAAATTGAATCTATAATTTTTACACTTTTTTAAAAAAACACAACACCCTGCACAATGCTTGTGATATAGTGCTCAAACATTCCTTTACTGTAGGGGCCGATTTTATGGAAAGCAAACCTTTTAAAGTTAAGAACAGTCTAAATAAATTAAATACCGGTCTAAAGATGGGAGAAAAGCTAGCAGAAATTTTGTTAGATGAATCCATTCGTGGTGCCTTAGCAATTAGCAAAGGTAAAGCAAAAGATCACTTTAAAGATCTACCCTCAAACCTCATATTTAAAATGGGACTAGCTATTAGTGGGACAAAACTATCTGAAAGGTTTGCGTTTAAAACTAAACATGTCAAAGATGCTCAGCTGCGAACATTGATGTCAATTTTAAGAGAGAACATGGAGACTCAGTTTGCAAAAGATCACAATTTTTCTGAAATAAAAACACTGGAAGATTTTA
Source organism: Bdellovibrio sp. (assembly GCA_020720455.1). GTDB lineage: Bacteria > Bdellovibrionota > Bacteriovoracia > Bacteriovoracales > Bacteriovoracaceae > DYOQ01. The sequence goes on along the minus strand of DYOQ01000048.1, from coordinate 4,152 downwards.
GAAAAAATGTTCCAGTTCAAACATACGACACTCTTGCTTTATATATTAACCAACATATTCACGGCAAGGCCGACATCTTAGTTAAAGGTAAACCTGTCTCTTACGCCACGACAAGTGGAACAACCGGAGAACCAAAATATATTCCAATAACTGAAAGAGCAAAAAAGACATCACATAAAAATGTTTCAAGATTGTGGACTCATTCAATCACAACAGAAAGACCGGATAGCCTTCAAGGTAAAATTCTTGCTATCGCTTCAGCAGCAGAAGAGGGAAAAACCCCAGATGGAACTAGTTATGGTTCTGCTTCTGGACAACTCGTTAGAGGTCTTCCAAAAGTTATCCAAAAGAAATTTTCAATTCCTTACGAAGTACTTGCAATTGAAAATTATACTGCCAAATACTACGGGATTTTACTTCTTGGAATGCAAGATAATGTTACTTTTCTCTCTACAGCAAACCCTTCAACACTCTCTTTAATTGCGAATAAAGGGAATGAGTGGCGGGAAGATCTTTTAAACGATATTGAAAAAGGAACCATTAAAGAAGATATCGAATTTCCTGTTGAAGTAAGAAAAATAATTGCAAAAAGAATTAAACCAAACCCAAAATTAGCAGATCAACTAAGAGCTAGTATCGCTGCTGATAGTGATGGCAAGCTTCGGCCAAAACATTACTGGCCTAATCTTGTAATGATTGCTTGTTGGACAGGTGGAAACTCAAATACATTTATTAGAACCATGAAAGAGTGGTATGGAAATATTACGATTAGAGATATGGGTTATCTTGCGAGTGAAATTAGAGGTTCTGTTCCACTAACTTCCGATAGTAGTGCCGGAGCATTAACTATTACTGAGAATTTTTTTGAGTTTGTTCATATTAATAAAATTGAAGATCCAGAACCAGAATTTTTAACATGTGACCAGTTAGTTAAAGGAGAACAGTATTACATCTTCTTTACAACTAGGGCCGGTCTATATCGATATAACATTAACGACATCGTTGAAGTTAAAGGGTTTGTCAACGCTACTCCAACAATCGTTTTTGTTCAAAAAGGAAAAGGGGTCACCAACATTACGGGAGAAAAACTCTACGAACAACAGTTAATTGCAGCTATTAAAAAATCTGAAGAGTTCTGCGATACAAAAGTAAATTTTTTTATGGCAATTGCGAAGATGACTGAATCAAAGTATGACTTATATGTTGAGTTTGAAGATAGAGCGCTAACTTTAGATATGAAACGAGCATTTTTAAATGAGGTTGAAAACAATCTGCAAGAGATTAATATCGAATATAAAGCAAAAAGATCATCACTAAGATTACCACCATTAACGCTTCATGATCTTGAACAAGGATCTTTTGAAACTTTTAAAAAATGGAGAATTTCTCAAGGTATCAGAGAGGCCCAGTTTAAACCAGTGCCACTAACTGCTGATATAAAACTAAGCACCCCATTAACTATTTTAGAAACGATTTGTTTATAAAAGAGGGTTCTATGAAAACTATTATGCTCTTAATTTTGTCACTCTTTTCTGCAACTTTGCTTGCTCAAAATGGATTTGAACTAACAACAAATCATGGCGGAGTAGATGGTAGTATTACTCAAAAAGTCACCTTGATGAATGAAGATTCCGATGATCCATACGAGGAAGAAAAAGTTATCAAACTTAGAGTTGATTATACAAAATGGACACCGAAAAAACCTAATGGCACAGTTATAATTTATAACCACGGATTACAAAGCCATAGAAGATGGTTTGCTTCAAGTGCAAATAAACTCCAGGAAAGCGGGATTACAGTCTATGCTTATGACAGAATTAGCTCTGGAACCTCTGAAGATGGCGCTACCATCGATACTTTTGGTAATATGAAACGTAAAAGAGGACACATTGATAGCTATGAAACATTTCTTGATACAATTCAAATTTTTGTGAAACTTGCCAGACAAGAGAACCCTAACTCAAATATTGTTCTCTGGGGAAATAGCTTTGGGGCAAAACTAGTAACTGCTTACATTCTTAAATATGGTAGTGAAGGTATTAGCTCTCTAATTTTTTCTACCCCAGGCCTATATAGCAAGATGCCTCTACCGTTTAGAACTTATCAATTTTTTAAGGCCTCCGAAGATGCACTTTTTGATATACCAATTTATGAAACAAATGGTGACAATGGTGCATCACTCTTTACTAGTATTCCAACATGGTTTGAAAAAATAAAAACTGACGCTCTGTCTCTTCGAAAAATTTCTAAGCGATACTACATGGAGACAAAATCTATGGATAAGTTTATCCAAGCAAAGAGTCCAAACTCTATGCTAGGAGCTATTCCTAGGCTTTACCTTCTTGTTGTAAACGATCCAATGATGGACAACGAAAAAATGGTTGAGCATATTAATCTTAATGTTAACTTTACCACTATCGTTAAATTTTACGATGGAGGAGCTGATCATCGCCACTTTTTACCATTTACAACCGATCGAGATGCGATGTTTAGTGATGTTTTAGATTTTATCGATAACCAATAAACGTAGTGTCGATATTATGAAAATTAAAAATTGTAAAATTAGAGTTACCAATATCCCTTTCGTTATCGTTTTTAAGCATTCACTAAAATCGAGAAGCGAAGTTGAAGGGATTCTAGTTGAAATTGAGAATGATAGTGGCCATATCGGATATGGCGAAGCACTGCCACGAGACTATGTCACTGGTGAAACCACGCAAAGTGTAACTTCAAAACTTTTAAGTGAAGTCTTCCCAAAATTAACTGGAATGACCTTTAACTCAAGAGAGGAACTCTTTGAATTTTTAAACAGTTTCCATACAATTTTTAGTGGGACAACTGAACGTGATCTCTGTGTTAAAACAGCAACAGAGCTTGCACTACTCGATCTCTTTGGTAAAGAGAACAATCAATCCGTAATTGATCTTTTTGGTGGAAAAAAAGTTGAGAATATTACCTATAGCGGAATTGTTTCTGCTGATACTCCAATAATTGTTAAGCAGATTCTAAAACAGTACAAAAAATACAATATAAAGCAGATCAAGCTCAAAGTTGGAAAAGATCTCGATCGAGATTTAAAAAACATTGAACTAGCAAAAGAGATTATTGGAGAAGGTGTTCAGCTTAGAGTTGATGCCAATGAAGGGTGGGGCCTAGATGAAGCAAAAAGAAATCTCGATGAGATGATTAAAGCTGGCGTAGTCTCAGTCGAACAACCAATGCCAGCAAATAATCCTGGACAGTATCCCAAACTGGTCCAACACTTAGCAGGCAAAATGGATGTTTCGCTCGACGAGAGTCTATGTTCTGTAAGTGATGCAAAAATGATGATTGAAGCAAGAGGAGCTACAATATTTAATTTGAGGGTGTCAAAAAATGGGGGAATCTCCACTGCGTACACACTCTACAAAATGGCGCTAGAAGCTGGTCTAAAATGTCAACTTGGTTCTCAAGTTGGCGAGACCTCGCTTTTATCTAGCGCTGGTCGAATTCTAGCTCTTATAACCGGAGATCTCGTCTTTCACGAGGGATCATTTGGCACAAGACTACTCTCTCATGACTTAACCAAAGAACCACTGATGTTTGAAAAAAATGGTATCGGCAGCAGTGAGTATCTAAACAGAAGTGTCGGCCTTGGCGTCAATGTAAATCAAAAATTACTAGAGAAAATGACAAAAACAATCCTTGCTTAAATGTCCATTTTTGATAACATTTCAGACATATTCTCCAGAAAAACTACTTCAAATGTGGCAAATAAAAAAACCAAAATGGATAATTATCGATGAAGTTCAAAAAATTCCTAAAATTCTTGATGTCGTTCATAAAGGGATTGAGGATCACAATATTTTATTTGCGCTCACTGGCTCTAGTGCTAGAAAATTAAAAAGAGGCGGGGCAAATCTTTTGGCCGGAAGAGCTATCGAAAAAAAGTTGGCCCCATTTTCAACGCTAGAACTTGATGATAAATTTTCACTAAATAAAGCGCTTTCAGTTGGAATGCTTCCATCTATTTGGTCAAATAATTTATCCATTCAAGAAGCTAGTGATTTTCTCTACTCTTACGTTAACGTCTACTTAAAGGAGGAGGTTGCTGCCGAAATCATGCAGCGATAGAGAGAGATTCAGGAGTGATTGCAAAACAATCATCGAGAC
>DYOQ01000047.1 GCA_020720455.1 Bdellovibrio sp. | reverse complement strand
TTTTCCACTAAAACAGTTATGTATTAAAGTTAAGTTCAAATAATATTTATCGTAATACGCACTTTTTTCGTAGAGTTTCCTAAATTTAATTCGACTGAAATTCTTCCATGTAGTGCTTTAGAATGTACAACTTTTCGCACCATCATATTGGCGGATAACGAATAAAGCTGGTTAAGCACCGAATAGGGCAGATCAATTAAAGGTCATGTTTAGTTTAGTTTAGTTTAGTTTAGTTTAGTTTAACATAGACTTTTGCTGTGGTTATCGTAGACTAAAGTGGAAAGAAAAAATCGCTTATAAAACGAATATGAGGTTAGCGTGGATATTGTTTCTTTTTGTGGTTGGGCCGGTGCTGTTTGCTTTACTCTGTGTGGCCTTCCTCAGGCAATAACTTGTGTAAAGACTGGGAACGGTGTGGGATTATCAAGAGCGTTTCTGTGGCTTTGGCTTTTTGGAGAAATTTTTATGCTAGTCTATGCCATTTACCAGCTAAAAATGGATGGGCCACTTATGCTGAATTTAATTATGAATATCTTTTTTGTTCTCATTATCATGAGATATGTCTATTTTCCAAGAAAGACTGCGTAGCTTGATTTACAGCTTGAATAGGGCGTATTGCCATTGTAATGTTATTTGTTGTTATGATTTTTTTGTAGGGGTTCGCTTTGAGTTTGGCGATAAAGGAAAATAGATTATCAAGTTTTGAGGTACACTCTATTCAGGAAGTTTGTCGTTTAACTTTAAATTATCCTGCGACTGTTTATCTGTACGGATCAAGAACAAAACTTGAAAAGAAAGGCGGTGATATTGATTTGGCAATTGTGGTACCAGATAAATCATTAGTAGTAGATGAGTTGAAAACGCTTTTGGAGATTGAAATGGAGATTGAAAAAAGAATTGGTGAACAGAAGATAGATATACATTTTTTTGAGGCCTATTCTCAAGAACCTTTTTTTAGAATAATATCAAAAGATTTTATTAAATTATGGGAGTTTGTTTGTGACTGAGTATAAGGCATTGCTTGACCAACAATTAGAAAAAGCAAAAAAAGCGATTGATATTTTAAAAGATTCTGTTGGGAGAGTTACAATCATAGATCGCTTGCAAAAAGAATAAGAAGAATAATCATAATGAGAGATAATGCTAATGGAAAAAAATAATTTTCAAAGACCAACAGATGTAAAATCATTAATAGCTTTAGTGAAGAGACCTAAAAAGGTGGTGGTTACAGCAGGAATGCCTTATGCCAATGGACCGCTGCACTTAGGGCATTTGGCCGGTGCTCATGTTCCTCCTGATATCTTTGCTAGGTATATGAGAATGTTAATTGGAAAAGAGAATGTACTGTTTGTTAGTGGAACAGATGATCATGGCTCTACTTCTGAAGTGGCGGCAATACAGGCCGGTGTTAGCGTTAGAGATTTTATCGACAATATTCATGCCAAACAAAAAAGTACATTAGATCGCTATGGAATTTCATTCGATGTTTATAGCGGAACATCAAAACCAGAAGCATTTTCAATTCATAAAAATCTCTGTCAGCAATTTTTAAAACAGCTAGACAAAAATGGAATGCTTGAAAAAAGAGTTTCTAAGCATTGGTTTGATAACGAGCTTAATAGATTTCTTCAAGATAGAAATGTTCAAGGGAAGTGTCCAAACCCAAATTGTAATAATGACTCTGCTTACAGTGATGAGTGTGAGGTGTGTGGTAGGCAGTACGATCCAAGTGAGCTAATTAATCCAAGAAGCGCACTTAGCGGCTCTACACCAGTGCTTAAAGATAGTGTTCATTGGTGGCTAGATCTTTGGAAAGTTTCTGATGAGCTTAAAGATTGGATAAAAACTAAAGAAAAGAAATGGCGAACCCCTGTTTTCAATGAGGTTTATAATACGGTTTTACCAGCAGCTATTTTTGATAATACACATGAACAGATTTTCAAAGAGCTAAGACCTACTCTTCCAAAACACAAGAGTCGATATGCTCCTGGAAAAAAAATAGTAGTTCAATTTGAAAATAAAACAGACTTAAATACTGGTAGAGATTTATTGCGTGATAAAGGGATTGAAACAACATTGTTAGATGGTTGGGCCCACCGTTCAATCACGCGTGACGTTTTATGGGGTATTCCTTTACCTGTCGAAATTGATAAGGAGATGGAAGGTAAAACGTTATATGTTTGGCCTGATTCACTTATTGCTCCGATATCTTTTTCTCAAGTTGCGCTTATAAAACAAGGTAGAAATCAAGAGGAATACAAAAAGTTTTGGAATGATTCCGAGTCAAAGGTTTATCAGTTCTTGGGCCAGGATAATGTCTATTTTTATACTCTTATGCAAGGAGCGATGTGGTTTGGAACTCAAGAAAATCCACACAAACAACCAACTAACGGAGAACTACAGTTAACTGAAATTTTCGGATGTTTCCATTTGCAAATTGATGGAGACAAGATGAGTAAGTCTCGCGGGAACTATTATACTGGAGATCAGTTATTAGATGAGAAGGGGTATTCGCCAGATCAGTTAAGATATTTTCTAGCGATACTTAGTCTTCCTGAAAAAAATTCTAATTTTGATTTTAAAACATTTCATGAGCGAAATAAATTTTTGGCAGGCCCCCTTAATGCTGCTTTTGAAAAACCGATATCGGCGGTTCACTCTAAGTTTGGAGGGCTTGTTCCAGATGGGAAACTAATAGAGAAGATTGAAAAAGAGACAGTGCAAATTGTAAGTAAGTATTTACGGCAGATGGAGCGTGCAGAATATTCTACTCTTGTATTTGCCATTGAAAATTATGCGAGATTGATAAATAGTTTGTTCGTTGAGCACAAGCCGCATGACGATCGTTTTCCAGAAGAACAAAGAAAGGATGCTTTATACTCATGTTTTTATATTCTAAAAAATATTTTGATTATGCTCTATCCGTTTGTTCCTTTTACAATGGATAAGTTAAGGACAACTTTAAACTTGCCAGAAACTATTTTTTGTATTGATGAGTTAGGAGTTCCTTTGCCAAGTGGATACCGAATTGGTGAAAAGGTTGAGTATTTTCCAGAAGTAGTATAGCGAGTTAATGGTTGTCGTTGTAGTAGCTAAATTCTTTATCTATTATTTTAACAATTATTTTTGCCATTGCAACCTGAACAGCTATTATTGCAGCTACAGCTTGCTTTCTTTTTTTGTTTAAAGAAAGCAGTATAAATTAAATATGATATTGCAAAGAAACCAATTATAATAATTATGCTTAATTCACTCATGAAAGCACTCCAAAAAGCTGATATGCGACCACAGCCAATATATAAGCTATAAATGTATTGCTAACAACAGAAAATAGGCCCCACTTATAGCTAGCAGTCTCTTTTACAATTGCTACAACTGTTACAAAACATGGAGCATATAAAATTGTAAAAAGTAACAACGATATTGCTACTCCTAAATTCCAGCTTGGATCCTTTTGGATTTTTTCTGAGAGAGATTCTGTATCGTCGGCTTCAATCTCACCTAGTGAATAAGCAGTTCCAAGTGTTGAGACAACAACTTCTTTTGCAGCAAATCCTCCAACGAGCGCAATGTTTGTTCTCCAGTCAAAACCTGCATATTTACTTATTGGTTCAAGCGAAGCTCCAATTTTGCCAGCTAAAGAATTTTTAAGAGCAAACTCAGCTATTTCATTGTCGCTTTTGCCGTTAAGTACACTCATTTGTTCGTTACTTAATTGTGGAAACGTCATCATAATCCATAGAACTATTGATATCGCGAGTATAGTGGTTCCAGCTTTTTTTATATACATCCATGTTCTCTCCCACGCATGCAGCAGCAGGCCTTTGAATGTAGGAAATCTATAAGGTGGAAGCTCCATTATGAAACTGGAATTCTCTCCTTTGATAATAGTGATGCTGTAAATTTTGGCAACAATCAATGCAAATACCCAGCTAAGAAGAGTGATTGATAGCATTGCAAGTCCCTTGTCTCCAGTAAAGAAGGCAGAAACAAGAAGAGCAAAGACTGGAATCTTTGCCCCACATGGCATAAATGGTACAGTTAGAATAGTTATTAATCGTTCTTTCTTTCCTTTTATCGTTCTAGATGCCATAACACCTGGAACGGCACATCCACCTGCTATACCACCAGATATAATAAATGGGACTACAGAATTTCCTTGTAGGCCAAACCATTTAAATATTCTGTCAAGCATATATGCCATTCTTGCCATATATCCAGAGTCTTCTAGAATAGCGATAACAAAAAACATAAAAAAAATGAGAGGAGTAAACCCTAAAACGCCACCAACACCATCAATGATTCCAGAGACAATCAATGATTTTATTAATCCATCAGGTAATTTAGATTCAGCAGTTTCGCTAAGAAAACCAAAAAAAGATTCAAGCAATCCAGATGGATACTCACTTGCCCAGAAAGTAAATTTGTAGACCAAGTATAAGATGAAAAAAAGCATTATTGGCCCGATAAACCTTTGAGTGAGAATTTTATCGATAGTATCAGAAAGATAAATACGAGATGAGTGATCCTTTTGAGTGACAACGTTATCTAGAATATTTCTAACGGCACCGTATCTATAGTCAGCAATGATAACCTCTGGGTAGGTATCTAAAGTATTTTTAGTATGATTCTCAATTTTTTTCACACTTTTCATTAATAGTGAATGAAAATTCTGATGAGAGTTTTCGCTCATGACCTCTTCATCATTTTCCAAATATTTTAGCGCCAACCATTTGCTTTCGGTTTCACTTTTTCCAATAAGTGGTACTGCCTCAGATAAAAAATTATCGATATCATTTCCGTAAGAAAAACTAGTGATGTTTAGTTTTTCACTACCCTTGCTATGGTGTAAAATGGCCTCAAGTAGTTCATTTCCACCTTTTCCAGATCTGGCAACTGTTGGAACAATTCGCAAACCCAATTTGTTTTCAAGGACCGATATGTCTATTTTTTTGTTTCTTCCCTCTGCGACATCGACCATATTTAGTGCTATAATTGTTGGAATATTCATCTCAAGAAGTTGTATTGTTAGATATAGGTTTCTTTGAAGGTTGGATGCATCCACAACTTGAATAACTAGGTCCGGCCTGTCTTTTATTAAAAAATTTCTAGTAACTAACTCTTCTTGAGAATAAGCAGTTAGTGAATATGTTCCAGGGAGATCGTGTAATACTAAGTTTTGATCTTTATATTTTACATTTGCATATTTTCTCTCGACGGTTATGCCTGGATAGTTAGCAACATGATAATTTGTCCCAGCAAGAAGATTAAATAGCGTAGTTTTTCCGCTATTCGGATTACCTATAAGTGCTATATTTACTTTATTCATGCTTGCCTTCCCCTTTGGTAACAAAAATATAATCGGCTTCGTTGTTTCTTAGCGTTAGTACTGTATCGCCCACTTTTATAGCTACGGGATCATAAAGAGGTGCTTCTCCGATGATTTGAATTTTTGCACCTTTGATGATACCTAAATCTCGAATTCTTTTCCCAAGATTTTTCTCGGCAGTAACTCTATCTACTATCGCGATGTCACCTTTTTTTAACTCTCTAAGTCTTAATGCCATAAATTTACCTCTAACTGTGATCAATTTTAACTTCAACAAAAATTTTATTACATATTCCTCTACCAAAACTTAATACAGATTCATTAACCTTAACTAGCATTGGCCCAACTTTATTGTTTTTGACTACGGATATGTTAGCGCTAATAGTGATACCTAGTGAGCTTAAGTGGCCAAGCATATTCCTTCCACTGGTTATTTTTATCACAGTAACGCTAGTACCACTCTTAATATCGCTTAGTTTATCCATTTTTAAAATCCAGCAACTAGGGCCAGTGTAATTGTCTGATCATTATTTCCTGTTCCCCCGTCACTCATTGCATAATCTTTACCTTTACTATATTCAGCAGTAACGGAAGTTCCTTCTGCAATTTCACTCGATATTCCAACCAAAAATTTACTTTTAGGTAATGTAATGGCGACGGCCTCTTTTGATCCTTGGTACCCGGACATAAATGTAAACGATTTTGACATGATATCTTGTTTTAGGGAAAGTTCTAATTGATACGTCGAAATCTTTGCGCCTCTATCTTTGAATACTAGATCATCATTATGAAAAGAACTTGATTGTAAATATTCAGCGATAAATTGAATTTTGTTGAGATCTAGCTTAGCAGAGTAAGCGAAACCGTCGACCTCTTTATTATAGCTTGTTGCAAGTGCGTCTTCTATTGTTGCGAGATCTCCGAAATCACTTATGTATCCAATTTTGACCATCGCTGTAAAATTATCATTTCCGAAATTAAATCCAGCATTTAATCCAAAGTCACGAACAAGACTATTTTGCTTGTTTAACTTTTTATCACCTTCATATGTGTAACCATTAAGTGAAAAATTATTTAAACGTGTTCCAATTTCTAATACTGACTCATGTGTTTCACCTATAGTAAGCGGTAGTGAGTCAGATATAAAATTTGATTCATATGTTCCAAAGTCAATGATTTTATGTCCAGTAACTAGATACAAGTTCTTATCTTCGTTTTCTAATTTGATAATCCCTTTGTCAACACTAACATTACCTGGTTCTTCATAAATTACTTCAACCTCGGCAGATGTTATGCTATTTATAGAGTATGTGGCCCCTAATGTAATTTCGCTAGCGATAATATCGCTAGAATATTCACCAGCAAAATTTTTACCGTGATAGTACTCTATATCAATTCCACCATTTAGTTTTAATTTGTCTTCAACAGTAGAATCAGCATAAATAGTAAAAGAAAGTACCCAGAATCCAGTTAGTAAATACTTCACACAACCCCCCTTGATTAAATTTAATTAGACTACTCTAACTTTTTGTTAGTGATACCTAACAAAAAGTTCTCTGTCAATAAATAAAAGATGGACACCGTTGCTGATGAGTGTTATTTTTTATCATGTCGAAAAGTAATTTGATCACTCATTCTATTGTTCATTACCTAACAGCTATTCACAAGCTTTATGAAGGAAATATGAGAAGTAGGGCCGTAGATTTAGCAAACTATTTGGGGGTTGCTAAATCAAGTGTAAATCTTGCCGTAAAAAAATTAAAAGAAAAAGAGTTGATAAGAGAAGATGATGAGAGAAGCTTGTCTCTTACTAATCTTGGCCATGAGCAGGTCCATACTGTTTTGGCCAGTAGAAGTTTAGTTTATTATTTTTTAAAAGGCGTTGGTGTCAACGAAAATGATGCTAAAAATGATGCATGCAAAATAGAGCATCTTTTATCCAAAGATTCCCAACGAAAACTTTTTAACTTTTTAAAGAAAATGAGCAAAAACAGTAAATATGATATTGAAAAGTTAAAATTAGACATTTGTTTCTGTGAATTTGAAAAATTTTCAGAGTTTCAAGATGGGCAAATAGGTGATGACATGATTGCGGCCCCCACCTGTCAGAAGTAACTTGTATTTTTCATTAAATTGTGAGGTAATTAAAGTCGTTTCTTCATTCTAAGTGAAGTGCAATGAATTTATTGAAATTAGTGTCCAAATTTAAGGTGAAAAAAATGATTGCTATAGCTACTGTTGCATTTTTTTTTCTTTACTTTTTTTTGCCTCCTTGTCTAGCAGTTGATCCGCCATGTCTTAATAAGATTTTAAATACATTAAATAATGAAGCTGATGTTAGTGTGGCCCAAAACGGTAGGTTGTTTAAAAGTCAGCAGTACACAGAGATAGACAAGGGAGATATTAAAAAAATCTTTAAGGGTTATGCTGATGCATTTAAAAATGGAATGGACGAGAAAAAGGTTAAGAAAATTTTAAAAAAAATTGCGAAAGAAAAAGATGTTTCGCAGGAAGACCTAGATTATATTTACGGTACACCAATTGCTGTTTCAAAAAAATTAAGAAATGCATTTATTTGTGCTGATCGCTCTCACGAAGTACCTTCGGCAATTAATGAATTGTCTACGGCGATTGGCCATGTTAAAGATGGGTTTTTTGTTAATGATAAAAAATTTGCGGCAGAAAATGCGGCCAAAACGATCGCTTTTTTAGAAAAAAAAGGGGTGGATCGTATTTTAAAAGAGATTGATAAATTTAAAGTTTCTGATTCTGGTTCTTTGAAGGTTTGGATAAATGTGCAATCGATTGAAATGAAAAAACGATTAGGTAGTGAAAAGATTACGCCTAGAGTTTTTCATGAGATTCGAAAAATAGTTGCAAGGCTTGAAGTTCTCTATAGCGCAAAACTTAAGTTGGCCAGTGATCCATCATTGAAAGAGCTTCATGAGAAAATTTTTAAATCTTATACGGAAATGGGATTGATACATGATGAACTTATGTTGCTTAGAATTTCAAAAAAAATTGATTATGAAAATGATCTGATTCCTTTTTCTCCTGAAATAAAAAAAGACCTTCAGGTTATTGCAGAACTTCTAGCGCCATAAATATAAATTTATAAAGGGTAATGTAACGTCATACCAAGTAATGTTACCATGATTAGTACGATGGGCAAAAGAACTAAGAATACTACTGTTGTGTAACCCATGACATCTCGAATTTTAAGTCCTAGGATGGCAAGTATGGGTACCATCCAGAATGGTTGAATAAGATTGGCCAAGGCCTCTCCTAAATTATATACAGCAACAACCCAGCCAAGGTGTACTTTTAAATCATGAGCAGCTGCTAAAATATATGGGGCCTCAATAACCCATTTCGACCCGCCTGAGGGAACAAAAATTCCTAATATTGTAGAGTAAATTGAAATAATCGGTGCAAATGTGATTTGATTAGAAATAGAAACAAAAAAGTGGGCGATTCGATTATTTAAATCTGTTCCTGTGATGATGCCAGCAATTCCAGCATAAAATGGGAATTGCAAAATTACGCCCCAGACGGAAGGGGTTGCTTGTTTAAATGCTTGCATTAACCGATATGGTGTCCAATGAAGCAAGATGCCTAACATTAAAAAATAAAAATTGAGATTGTTTAATGTGATTGCATTAACTTTGTACGGGGAATTAATAATAGTATTTGTAAGATATGCCAGTCCCATGAAGGCAATAATAATATTTAAAAGAGGAGAGTGCTCCAGCCATTCACCATGCGTTTTAGCTTGCACTTGTATTGTTTTTGCAAAATCATCATTGTCATTAAAAACAATGCCAAGATCTTTTGCACTTTTTGCATTACTTCCTCGTGGCGTATAAAACCAAACGATAACACCAACTACAATAATTTCTATGGCGACAGTAAGGAGAGTTTGCCATAAAAAAACAGTGTGCTCTAAACCGATAAGTCCACCTGGTACGATACCTCCGTGTTCTACGACTGCGCGGATTGTTGGCTGGAGTGATTCTTTTGTACACATTTGTAAATTTGCTGATCCAGAGAGGCCTTGGGCCCACATGCTTCCTTGCCCTAAAAAGCTGGCCGCAGCAAGAGCACGATAATCGACAAACTTATTTCGCTTTCCCATCTCCTTAGCAAGAATAGCGCTGATAATGAGACTGAACCCCCAGTTAAACCAACAGGTAATCATAGAAAAAAGAGCGACAATTAAAACTGCAAAACGAGGATTCTTAGGATACTCCGCAAGCTTAATAATTAGGCGATAAACTGGGCGGGCGGTAGCAAGAACATATCCAGTGATAATGATAAGAGACATCTGCATAGTAAAAGGAATCAGTTCCCAAAATCCTTTTCCCCAACTATTTAGCGCCACGATCGGTGTTGCGTTAGCAATAAGAATGCTTAAAATAAAGATAGTTAGAGTAGCAAGAAGAGCGAAAATAAAGGCATCGGGGATATACTTTTGGCTCCATTTTGTAAATTTTGAGGCTAATTCAGAGAGTTTTCCATCAGAAAAATTTGCTTTTTTATTTTCCATAATGGTATTTAACGTCATATTTAGAAGATTAGGCAATTGTTTTTTAGGAGGTTTTATGTGGGATAAATTAACGCCAGCAAATAGTTTTTTAGTAGTAGTAGATTTACAAGAAAAATTTTATCCACTAATTAATGAGACTATTCTAAAAACTGCTCGAAAAAATATTTTGTTAACGATTAAAGTGTTACAAAATTTGCAAGTTCCAATGATCGGAACAGAGCACTATGTAAAGGGTTTGGGCCATACAGATAAAGATATTTTAGCAAATTGGAGCGGCCCTTCTTTTACAGATAAAGTTACTTTTAGTTGCTGTAAAAATGAAGCTTTTCTCGATAATTTAGCAATGGTCAACCGTGAAAATAGGCCGGTCGCAATTGTTATGGGCCTTGAAACTCATATCTGTGTTTTGCAAACGGTTCTGGATCTAATAGAGAAAAAATACACTGTCGTAGTTTTAAAAGATGCTTGTCTTTCTTCCACTAAATTACGTTTTACAAACGGTATTGAGTTAATGGAAAAAGCTGGAGCTCATATTTTAAATACTGAAACATTGTTATTTTATTTTCTTCAGCGGGCCGATACTCCAGAGTTTAAGCAGATGATTAAGTTGATCAAAGATGATCAAAGTAATTAGTTGTGGCGATTGCGTCGAGTTAGGTTCCTATAAAAAGCATTCAGAATTTTCAAAAGCAATTAATTATACACGCGTAGATAGACCGCAAAATTTTTTGGTTAGTTTTGTTTTGCCGTCAATAGGCAATGGCCCCTTTAATCTTGTTGTGTATAATTTTGCTGGATTAGAAAATAGTTGTATTGAGCTAGATTCAACTATTTTTCAAAATGAAACATATAATTCTACGCTAAATAATATCCATTTCAAAATAGGGCCAACGTTTTTAAAGGCAATGATTCTTGATATGTATTTAGACCAATCACCTCTAGTCTTTTTATTGGAAAATCAGTCTAGTGAGCGAGAGACCAGAGGATCATTTGATCTTGTTTTTAGAGATCATTTTCAAAAAGGGGTCAATTTGATTTTTTCTGGGGCCCTGCGTGAAGGCGTTATGAAAATTAGGGGAACAGGGATTGGGCTTACCCCTTCTGGAGATGATTATCTTTGTGGAATGATGATTGCAATACATTTTCTTAATTTAAATCAAAGACAGAATCAATTTAATTTAGATAAAATTACTAATGAAATTTATTCTGTAGCTAAAGGTGATAATTTAATTTCCAATTCGGCCCTTTATGCAGCTAAAGCAGGAAGAGTTAGTGGAATATTTAATGAGTTTCTTGAGTCGTTATCATCAGGAGATATCACTAAAGTAAAAGAGAAAATGGATGCGGTCGTGAGTACTGGACATTCTTCGGGGCTTGACATGTTAATTGGGTTTATCATGGCAATAGAAAGGGAAGTGCAATGAGCAGTATTGAAGGGATTATAAAAAAAGGTGATTATTTTGATTCAATTACGTTAATGATTGTTTCAAAAAAAATGCGAGAGATGAGAGGCGTAGTTGATTCCGCAATTGTTATGGGGAGTGCTGAAAATATTTCAATTTTACAGAGTGCAGGGTTAATGGTCTCTTCCTTTCAAAATTGTACAGATAGCGATCTGCTCCTTGTTGTTCATGCTGAAAATGAAGGGATTGCTAATTCAACTCTTTTAGCAGCAGATGAGATGCTTCTTCATTTGAAAAAAAACAAGAAAGCAGTTAGTGGTGGTAAGGAAATTATTAAAAGTTTAGAAGCAGCAAAGGCACGACTTCCTAAAGCTAATCTGACAATTATTTCTGTTGCAGGTAAGTTCGCTTATGCTGCTGGACTTGAAGCATTATATCTAAATCAAAACATTATGTTGTTTTCTGATAATATGTCCATTGATGAAGAACGTTCATTAAAGGAATTAGCAAAGAAAAAAAATCTTTTAGTAATGGGACCAGACTGTGGCACTGCTATTGTCAGCGGGGCACCTTTGGCATTTGCTAACTCGGTAAGAGAAGGAAAGGTTGGAATTGTTGGCGCATCTGGGACAGGAATGCAGGAAATATCAACTCTGATTCATAATATGGGACAAGGAATCAGTCACGCTCTTGGAACTGGTGGAAGGGATATAAAAGAGGAAATAGGTGGCATTTCATTTTTACACGCTCTTTCAATGTTAAAGGAAGATGAAAAAACAAAAGTAATCGTTTTAGTGGCAAAACCTCCTCATCAAAAAGTTTTGGAGAAAATAGGCGAAGCCGCTGCTAATATTAAGAAACCGATTGTTGCTGTCTTCCTTGGGGCCACGAGAGAGTGTGTTGAAAAATATAAAATGATTTACGCACCAACATTGGAACAAGGGGCCTTCCTTGCTGCAAAAATTTTGGATCAAAAAGCAAAAATTGAGAGTGAAACATATCCGGCCATTGAAAAACCAAAAGGTGTTCCTCTTAAATATTTAAGAGCGTTATATAGCGGAGGAACTTTCTGTTATGAGTCGCTTCTAATGTTAAAAGAGTTAGGAATAGAAAATCTTTATTCTAACGCTCATGCAACGAGCGTGAAGTTATTGTCAAATTCAAATGTTTCTCAAGAGCATACTGTTATTGATCTAGGAGAAGACGAATTTACCAAAGGGCGTCCCCATCCTATGATTGATTATACTCTTCGTAATCGAAGAATTATGGAAGAGATAAGACGTGACGATACAGGAGTCATTCTACTTGACCTTGTTATTGGTTATGGTGCCAATATGAATCCTCGTGAAGAGTTTATTCCAACTATTATACAAGCAAAAAAAGAAGCCCCTCATATTCCTATAATCTGTTTTATTACTGGAACAGATAGTGATCCACAGAATCGACAACTTTTGATTGGTAGTTTGAAAAAGTGTGGAGCTTTGGTTGTATACACTAATGCTCAAGCATTACAGTTAGCAGTGAGAATGATATGAGCAATTTATTGCAAGAAAACCTTAATGTTATAAATCTTGGTATTGATGATTTCTACCAAACGCTCCTCAAGCATGGAGTCGCTGCGGTTCAGGTTGATTGGAAACCACCTTTAGTATTCGATAAAAAATTATTGGACGCTATTTTTTTAAACAGAGAAAAAATTGAAAAAGCTAATCAGGAAGCTTTAGAAAAAGTTCAAAAAAGTCGTCCAATGTTAATAGGAATAGATCAAGCTAAAAATGTTATTCCTGGCATGACCCCAAAATTAATTTTACACGCAGGCCCTCCTATTACTTGGAACCGAATGTGTGGGCCGATGAAGGGTGCTATTATTGGAGCATTACTTTATGAAGGGCTTGCAAAGAGTGAAGATGAGGCACAAACTTTGGCCGCTTCTGGAGAAATTCAATATTCTCCTTGTCATGAACATCAAACAGTAGGACCGATGGCCGGAGTGGTCTCTTATTCTATGCCTGTTTTTATTTTAGAAAATAAGGAATATAAAAACCGAGCTTACTGTACGATGAATGAAGGGCTTGGAAAAGTTTTGAGGTATGGAGCTTACTCAGATGAGGTTATTTTAAAACTAAAATGGATGGAAAATATTCTTTATCCTATTTTAAAAGATGCTTTGAGTTTGTCAGGAGCTATTGATTTAAAAAATATTATTGCTCAAGCACTACATATGGGAGATGAACTACACAATAGAAATCGAGCTGGAACCTCTTTATTTTATCGTGCAATGGCCCCTCACATTTTAAAAACTAACCGACTAAAAGAAGATCAGATCGCTGTCTTAAATTTTATCAATGGCAATGACCATTTCTTTTTAAATTTGTCGATGCCTGCATCGAAAGTTTCTCTCGATGCGGCCCGTGGAGTTAAAAATAGTTCTATGCTTACAGTTATGGCAAGAAATGGAACTGATTTTGGGATACAGTTATCAGGAATGGACCAAGAGTGGTTTGTTGGCCCTGCTGATGTTCCAGATGCTCTGTTTTTTCCTGGTTTTTCTAAAGCTGATGCAAATCCTGATATTGGAGATAGTGCGATTACAGAAACGGCCGGTCTTGGCGGTTTTGCTATAGCTGCTTCTCCTGCTATCGTTCAGTTTGTTGGAGGTTCTGCTCAAGATGCTATCAACTACACTATGGAGATGTATGAAATTTCTGTCGGTGAAAATAGTGTGTATCAAATCCCATATTTAAATTTTAGAGGAACACCAACTGGGATTGATGTTTTAAAAGTAGTAGAAAAAAACATACTACCGTTCATTGATACAGGTGTCGCCCACAAAAAACCAGGAATAGGACAAGTGGGGGCCGGAGTTTTATCTGCTCCAGCTTTGCCATTTAAAATAGCTTACGAAAAATTTGCAAGTAGCTTTATAAAAGGAGAAAAATAAAATGGAAGCAAACCAATTCCTAGAAATGATGAGTAAATTTAAAGTTTATGATTGTACTCAAAATTTGAGTATTCATACTCCACCGTGGCCTTCATATATGCCTCTTGGATTACAGTATTTTAAAAGAATAGCTGGTGCTCACATGGGCCAAGGTGCCAATGGCCAAATCATGACAACATCAAATCATGTTGGAACACATATGGATGGAGAGATTCATTTTCATTCTGCTGGACGTTCAATCGGCCATGTTCCTCTTGAGGAATGGGTCGGACCAGGAGTAGTTGTTAATCTTTCAGATGTTGTCAGTGATTATAGTCTTTATACGCCGAAGATGATTACAGATCGAGTAGAGGTCAAAAAAGGAGACATTCTTATTATCAATACAGGATACAATCGTTATGCTTGGGATCGGCCTGCGTGTGATGAAGTTAGGTATTTTGTGAAGCACCCAGGCCCATCACCAGAGTTTCATCAGTGGTGTATTGATATGGAGATAAATTGGATTGGTGTTGATTGTGGAAGTGCTGATCACCCAATGAATACAATTATTCGCCAATGGCATCCGGCAAAATTTTTAGAAGCTGAAGCAAAAATAAAAAAAGAGTATGGGAAAACATGGGATGAGTTTTTTCCTCAAGATGTTTACTACCAAGCGATGCATCTTAGGTTGTTTCCAAAAGGAATTGTTCATGCTGAAAATATTGGTGGCCAAATTAATGAGATTAAAAATACTAGAGCATGGATAGGTGCGTATCCATTAAAAGGAATAGAGCTAGAATCAGCGATGTGTCGACTAGTAATTATGACAGGTGAAACTAAGTAAGTAAGTAAGTAAGTAAGTAAGTAAGAGGAGAAATAGCAATGACTATTTTATCTGAGTTTGAATACACACGTCCTAAGAGTTTAAAAGAGGCTTTGAAAATTCTTGCTAAAGAAAAAGGAGCTATTCCTCTTTCTGGAGGCACTGATATTGTTCCACTTTTAAAAGATGGTAGGATAGTGTGTACAACCATTGTTGATTTAAAAAATATCAAGAGAATGGATGAGATTGGTTTATCAAGAGATAAAAAATATATTGTCATTGGTTCCCTTGTTACTTTTTCTGAGCTGATTAAAAGTAAGCTTATACAGAAACATTTTCCTGTCTTAATGGAGATGGCCAAAACGGTTGCTTCCGTTGCTGTAAGAAATAGAGCGACGCTTGCAGGAAATATTTGTTCTGCTGTTCCTTCTATGGATAGCGGAAGTTTACTGATGGCACTAGAGGCAAATATTCATGTAGAATCTTTAAAAGGCAAAAGAGTAGTTTCAATTAATAAATGGTTTAAAGCTCCTCGCAAAACGGTTCTTAAAAGAGGCGAAATCGTAACGTCTATATCGCTTCCCTTAATAAACAAAAATAAATATGCAGGTGCATATTTGAAATTAGGTCGTTACCAAGGCGAAGATCTGGCGCAGGTTTCGCTTACGATATTATCTTTGCCAGAAAAGAGTTATCGAATTGCTTTTGGGGCCGTATCTCCCATTCCAATAAGAGCGAGCATTATAGAAAAAAAATTTCAAGGAAAAGATATTACTGAAGAACTTTTACAAGAAGCTAAAGTTTGTTTAGAGAAAATAATTTCTCCGATCAGTGATGTTCGCGCATCAGAAGAATATCGAATGCATATGGCAAAAGTGATGATGGAACGGGGCCTTGAGGTTGTCAAAAAAAGGTATCATGGAGAAGGCCCTGAATATGGAGTAACACACTTATGAAAAATAAAATTAGCTTTATCTTAAATGGTGAAAAACGACAGTTAGAAGTTGGCCCTCAAGATACGTTGTTAGAAGTTTTGAGAACGAAATTAGGAATCACAAGTCCTAAAGTAGGTTGTGATCGAGGAGATTGTGGGGCCTGTACTATTTTATTAAATGGTGACACAGTTAAAAGCTGTTTAATTTTGGCCAATGAAATAGATGGCCAAGAAGTGACAACATTAGAAGGCCTTATGGAACATGGGATCTTGCCGATTCAAGAAAAAATGGTGGAGAAAAACTCTTTTCAGTGTGGTTACTGCACTCCTGGTTTTTTAGTTTCAACACATGCATTGTTAAAAAAAACTCCATGCCCGACAAAGGAAGAGATCAAGGAGGGACTTGCTGGAAACTTGTGTAGGTGTACAGGCTATACTCCAATCATTGATGCAATTATTGATTTTACGAAAAAGAATAGCTAGGAGAAATTGTCGTGAATGATTTTAAATATATTGGGAAGAGTATTGGAAGAATTGATGGGAAAGAAAAAATTACAGGTGCGGCAAAATACGTTGATGATATCGATTTTGGAGCAGGTTTGCTTTATGCCGCAATCGTTGAATCTCCTCATGCGCATGCTAATATTAAAAAAATCAGTACAAAAAAGGCTGAAAAAATAGAAGGGGTGATAAAAGTTGTCACTGGGGCCCAGTTTCCTTTTCGTTTTGGTCTTTATATGCACGATCGATATATTTTTGCTCAGGAAAAAGTTCGGTTTGTTGGAGAGCAGGTTGCAGCAGTAATTGCAAGAGATCCGAAAACTGCGCTTAATGCTGCAAAGATGGTTGAAGTTGAATACGAAGTCTTAGATCCTATCCTCACTGTTTATGATGCTTTAGGAAATATGAAAGATGATTCAAACAAAAAATTTGGCCATAATCCCAAAAAGATGATTCATCCAAAACTATCAGAGTACACTCATGTACCGTGGTTTTTTCCTCAAGATAATTCTAATATTGCTCATTTCAGGAAAATAAGAAAGGGCGATTTAGATGGCGGGTTTGCACAGGCGGACCATATATTTGAAGATGAATACACGGTTCCTCGCTACGCTCATTGTGCAATTGAAACCCATGCTTCTGTTGGCCTATGTGATCATTCTGGACGTCTTACAATGTGGACGGCATCTCAATCACCACATACTCAGAGGCATCTATTTGCTGAGGCGCTGGCCCCTCTTGGATTTTCTCATAAAGATATTCGAGTCATTACTCCTTATGTTGGTGGGGGGTTTGGTGGTAAGGCCGGAGTTTCGATGGAAATTTTAGCGGCCGCCCTAGCAACAACAGTTAGAGGCCATGCCGTTAAAGTTTTATGGAACCGCTCACAAGAGTTTTATAATACCTATCAACGTCAAGGTGTACATGCTAAGTTAAAAATTGGTGTTAAAAATGATGGAACCATTACTGCACTAGAACAATTACTTTATTGGGATGCAGGTGCTTATGTTGAATATGGTGCCAATGTTGTTAATGCTGCGGGACTTTCAGCTACTGGCCCATATCGAATTGATAATGTAAAAATTGATTCAGTATGTGTATATACAAACCTCCCTCCAGGTGGTCCTTACAGAGGGTTTGGTTATTCAGAATTTTTATTTGGACTTGAGTCACATATTAATGAAATTGCAAAAAAATTAAAAATAGATGCTGTTGAATTTCGTTTAAAGAATGCAATAAGAGGAGGCGATAAGCTTGCTTATGGTGCTGCTATGAATCCTAATGGTTTAGAAGATTGCATAAAAAAAGTAGCAAAGGAGATTGACTGGGGTAAAAAACGTCCGATTGATCCTTCATTACCACATTTAGCTTATGGAAAGGGGTTCTCACTTTTTTGGAAAGCACCGGCGATGCCACCGAATGCATCCTCTTCATGTTTTTTAAAATTTAACGAAGATGGAAGTCTTAATATTTTATTATCAGGTATGGAAATAGGTCAGGGATATTTTACTGTAATGGCGCAAATTGCTGCTGAAGTTTTGTCTGTTCCTCCTCACAAAATTCGCTGTGAAACTCCAGATACAGATCGCAATCCTTACGAGTGGCAAACAGTTGCCTCTCATATTACATGGTCTTGTGGAAACGCTGTTAAAAAAGCTGCTGAAGATGCAAGGGAACAAATTTTTGATTTAGTTGAACGCGCACTTGAGATGAAAAGAGAAGATCTTTATTTAGATAGTGAAGCTGTAAAATCTAAATCAGATATTTCTTTTTGTTTAAACTTTAAAGATTTTATTATTAACGGTATTTCTAAAAAAGATGGTTCCTTTAGAGGGGGCCCTATTCTTGGCCGTGGAATGTTCATGCCTGAATTTACTTCGGCGTTAAGTGATCCAGAAACAGGACAAGGTGGGAAGCCCAATGTTCATTATACTGTTGGGGCCGCGGCCGTTGATTTGCAGGTTGATAAAGAGACGGGAAAAATTAAAATTCATAAAATCGCTTTTGCTGTTGATGCTGGTGTTGCTCTAAATCCAGATTTGGTTAAAGGACAAATAACTGGTGGTCTTTTGCAAGGGCTTGCGACTGTTCTTTATGAAGATATGAGATTTGATGATAAGGGCAAATTATTAAATGCTAATTTTACAGATTATAAAATCCCAACCACCTTAGATATTCCAGAGGAAATAGTCTCTATTATTGTAGAAACGCCACAAATGGATGGGCCATATGGTGCAAGAGGTGTTGGAGAACATACAATGATTCCTGCCGCACCTATGGTCGGAAATGCTGTAGAAGATGCAATAGGAATAAGAATTAAATCTATGCCAATTACTGCAGAAAAAATTGCTCTTGCGATGCTTAAAGAGAAATGATTCCTTGATTAAGTGTAAAATTTTCAAATGAGTTTGACACTGTAGGTAGCTACGTTATAGCCTCACCAAAATTTCTGTATTGGAGAGTTAGATGAAAGTATTATGTCTTTTGGTATTCTTTTTTTGTATAGCACCTTTTATCAACGCATCAGTACCAAAGTCAGTTTTTGTCGCAAAAATTAAAACAGCGGATATTTACGATACCTTAAGCTATCCAGCACAAATTCTCCCCAAAATTGAGGCCAATGTTCTTGCGGAATATCAAGGTTTTGTAGAGAAAATTTTTGTTTCTCTGGGAAAACAGGTGAGAAAGGGGGAAAATCTTCTCTCTGTAAAACAAATAGACCCAGCTTATAATTATGTTCCAATGAAGATCACTTCTCCAATCGGAGGTGTTGTGACCCAAGTTCTCACAACTGAAGGAAATGTTGTAGGAAAGGGGCAAATTCTTATTAAAATCACAGATCCATCAGAGTATAAAATAAAAATCGAAATTACATCGAGTGACATTGCGGGCCTTAAACAGGGAATGCAGGGAAGAATTTTACTATCAGGTGGAAAGAAAAGTTTTTCAGTGAGAATTGTTGGCATAGCTCCAGTTCTGGATTTAAATACTGGAACTTCTTCTGCTGAACTTGAGCTCATTACTACAGGCCTTAATGATGTACAAGTTCTTCCTATGGGAGAGATTTGCCAAGTTATGTTTCAAACAAATTTTCATAGGGGGATCGAGGTAGCGGATGATGCTATTAATTATTTTGGCACAAAAACATTTTTAAGTATCATTGAGGAGAAGAAGATAAAAAAGGTTGAAGTGGAAGTCGGGCCGAGACGAAATGGTAGTGCTGAAATAGTCAACGGTCTTAAGGATAATGATGTTGTAGTTGTTCGTTCTACATCTTTTCTTGGAGAAGGAGACGCTGTGGATATCCAAAATGAGAAGGAAATCTAAGCGTGAAATCTGTCTTTTCGTCGCCGTTCAAGGTTTATCTATTATTAATTGGCTTTGCTATTTTAGGTATTTTTGCTGGATATCAGTTACCTATTTCGTTGTACCCTAACAGCAGCAAGCCAACTGTGTATGTGTCTATTTCTTATGGAAATCTCACGGCCGATGAATTTAGAAAACAATATGGTAGTGTAATTGAGTCGAAAATTGTTGCTTTTTCGACTGAAAAATTATCGGTAGATAACCTCTACTCAACTTACCGGTCTGGCAATGTGAGCTACAGAATAGATTTCAAGTGGGGAGATGATCCTAAGGAAGCACTCATTGAGGTTAATAATCTTATGACATCTCTCAGTGGTAGTTGGCCCCAGGAAATCAGGGATAATTATGGGGTTGGTGTTTCTGAGGAGAGCTCGGGTTTTGTTGCCATTAGTTATTTTAGCGAGAAAAGAACTCCAGACGAACTCTATGACATAATCAATCCACTTATTTCACCTGAGCTTCAAAAAATACAAGACGCAGATAATCCAAGTCTTTGGAATCCTGCCCAGAAAGAAGTGAGAATAGAACTTGATAAAACAGCTATGACAACGTTGGGCCTTTTTCCCAAAGATATTGAAGAAGGATTGCGAAGGACCTTGGTTAGTTACAAGGGGGGGGCATTTGTAATTGGTGAGAAAAAAATTGATATTCAGCTTGAGAGATCTATAAATACTGTTGATGATGTTCAAAAAATTCTTATACGAACCCCTGAAATGAAGTTTATTCCCCTTTCAAAAATAGCTAGAGTTTCCTTAGTTGAAAGCAGTACAAGTCAAGAAATTTTCAAAACCAACGGGGCCAAAAGTCTTATATTGTTTGCAACACCAACAAGTGGTGGGAATATTAAAAAAATGTCTGAAGATATTATTTCTATTGTTGAAAAAACCGAGCTACCTTCAGACATACAATATAAAATTCTGGTTGATCCTTCTCAATTTATTCGAGATTCTATAAACAATGTTATGAGAGAAGTTGGGATCGCGGCCTGTATAGCTGTCATTGTCCTCTTCCTATTTATTGGAAATCTAAAAAATACAATTACTGCAGCAATAGAGATTCCACTGTCGATGGTCTTAGCATTTCTTTGCATGAAGTTTGCTGGCATGAGCATTAACCTCATCTCTCTTGGCGGGTTGGCATTGTCTGCAGGCATGAATGTAGACGCCTCTGTAGTGGTTATGGAGAATATTTTTTGCCACATGGAAAAAGTCAATCGCAAATTATCCATAGCTGAAAGGGTTGATCTAATTGTAACGGCCGTGAAGGAGGTTGTTCTTCCTGTTATGGCCTCTACGGTCGCTTCGCTGGTTGTCTTTTTACCTTTGGCTTTTACTAGTGAATTGACTTACGCTATCCTTGGTGACCTTGCAAAAGCTGTGGTTTTTTCACATGGGTTTTCAGCTTTTGTCGCAATTATTCTTGTTCCTACAGTAAGGCTTCATATTTTAAATAGAAGTGGTGGAATGGAGCATTTCTCTCCCCCTCCAATTAATCGGCAGATTCTGTGGGTCGAAAAAAAGTATATTGAGATTTTGGAAAAATTTATTATTAGTCGGTACACAAAGTGGGCAAGCATTGGGCTTATTGTCTCCTCATTGGTCCTTCTCTCTGTATTTGCTGTCCCACGTTTGAAGAAAGAGATTATCGGGCTTCCTGATACAGACTGGATGATTCTTGGAATAAGTGTTTCAGGTAACAGCATGATTGAGCAAATGGACACAAAAGTTTCAACCACTGAGGCCGATGTTCTAAAAAAATTTGGAGACAAAATCCAATATACTTTCACTCAAATATCTAACACCAACAGCGCCAATATAATGGTCCGCTTGAAAGATAAAGGTGAAATAGATGTTGTATGGCGGGAGATGCAGGATTATTTTAAAAACACGGCAGATACTTATTTTTGGTTTGAAAGATGGAATCCTGCGGAACTTCCTATTCCGAATCCTCCTGATATGCTGATTGCAGTAAAGGGTGGAACGGCCGAGGATAAGAGGATTCTTGCAAGCGCCATCAATACTACTCTTCAAGAGAAAGAAGTTTTTCCTGAGATGAGTACTACCCCATTTTGTGGTGTTAATAACGAAGTTGTTATGCGTCCTTATTGGGAACGTTGGGCAGAGTTAGCAAAGTCAGGAATAAGTTTTTCCCCGTATGATCTAGTTGATCTTGCTCGTGTTGTTACGGAAGGAAAAGAATTGGGACAAATGACTATTCAAAATAAAACGAGGCAAATATTTCTTCGTTATCCTCATGGTTCAATCAGAAATAAGGAAGAGTTGGACGCATTTCCAATAAGAATAGGAGATCGCCTTCTTCCTTTGCGAGCATTTCTTTCAATGGATTTGGTACAATCTAAGGCCCGAAGCTATAGCGAAAATGGTCAACTTCTCTTCCTTATTAAAGGAAGGGAAAAACGTGGCGAAGAGCACAATGCATATAAGGATGTTAATACCGCCAAGGAAATCATGAAAAAATTTGATCAAGATAAGCTCTCACAACTAAAGTTTGAGGAGAAACCTTATTATATTTTTGAAGATTCTAAAAAAGAACTTAATGACGCTCTTAAACAGTTAGGTGTAGCAGTCGCACTTTCGATTGTTTTGATTTCTATTACTCTTCTTTTCCAGTTTGGCAACTTCGTTCATACTCTTATAATTTTGACCGCTATTCCAACAGGTATCATTGGTGTCATTATTTCCCTTACTGTTTTTCGAAGTTCTTTGTCTTTGAACTCAATATTGGGAGTTATTCTTCTTGGTGGCCTTGCTGTTAATAATTCTATAATCCTAGTTGATCTTATTAAACGTCTTTACGAGCAAGGTTACACTCCGTTAGAAGCTGCCATCTCGGCTTCTAAAAGGCGTTTACGGCCTATTCTTATTACTTCACTAACAACAATACTAGGGATGTTTCCTATTGCCCTTGGGCTTGGAGAGGGGGGTAAAATTCTTCAGCCATTAGGAATTTCTGTGAGTGGTGGTCTTTGGTTTTCCATGCTCTTTACTTTATTTATTGTGCCTCTTCTAGAGGTTATGTTTTTAAATTCACAAAACAAAGCTGGAAAAACCACATGAAATGTCTAGTAATAATCTTTTTTTTCTCTGTTTGTACTTATGCAGAGTCAGCGGAGATGTCATTTGATGATGCTTTTAAAAAAATGCTTGGAAGAAACACTGATATTCCAAGCGCAAATGCTACTTTAGATGCAGCATCCATAACTAATATTTCTTCGAAGATGCTTTTTCTCCCAACTATTATTTTGGAAAAAAGTAAAACACAATATTATCAAAATGAACTAAAAAGAGATGGTCTGACTTTAACAAGCACGCTTAATCTCTTCCATTTTGGAGCTGATGTATTTAAGGCAACTGCTGCTGGCCATAATGAACATGCTTATTCATGGAACACCAAGCTTGTGGAGCTAAACACTGAGTATGATGTGGCCCAAATTTTGTTGGATTATATATCCAAAGGGCTTTCGTTAAATGCTTTTAAAGAATATGCAAAGGTTAAACGACAAGCATTCAAAGTCGCTCAACTACGGACCCAAAGAGGGCTCCTCTCTATTCAGGAATCTCAAAAGGCAGAAGTAGATCTCAATAATGCCGAGTCACAGCTTCAAAATAATGAGTTGAGCTTCATAGCGGCTAAATCACGTTTGGCAAGCGCTCTTGGAAGTTCTGAAGTAAAAATAGATTGGCCCTGGCTAAATTTCATTGAAATGGAAAAGCATAGTGCGATAGTGAGTTCAAAGTTTAATGTAGAAAAATCTCCACAGTATAAAAAATCACAATCTGAATTGGAAGTTGCAACTAATAATCTAAAAAGCGCAAAGAGTTCTATCTTGCCAAGCTTAGACGTTTCTTATTCATACTCATCAGTTGATGAAGTAGGTAATAAATTTCATGAGCAAGTTGGTTTTATAAAACTATCGATGCCAATTTTTAATGGACTAACAGATTATGCACACATTGCTGAGCAAAGAGCACTTGCCATAGTGTCTCAGAATAATTTGGAGAAAACGATTAGAGATTTAACTGCTATATGGGATGAGCGAAGTAGTGATCTGATAATCAGCAGTAAGAATGCAATCAAGAGTCAGCACGTTCTTCGGCTTGCGAGAAAGCTCTATGATGATAGTTTTAAGCGGTTTGAACAAGGACGGTCATCTGTCAATGATTTGCTTCTTGACCAAAGCAGGCTTCTTGATTCCGAGACTCTTGCCATCAATTCGTGGTACAATGCCCATCTTGCGCTAATCGGTGTTTGCAGTCTCAAGGGACTTTCTATCTTTGAATGTCTACATAATCTTTATTAAAAGCTTCCTGACATGGTCATCTGAAATCCG